>JAPKDK010000067.1 GCA_028872645.1 Verrucomicrobiota bacterium | reverse complement strand
ATCAACCACTGAATCAACCACTGAATCAACCACTGAATCAACCACTGAATCAACCACTGAATCAACCGAGGAAGCTGAAGAAGAGGACGAAGGCCACCGCAAGCGATTCGTGAAAAAGTATTCCTAATCAGCCAACAGAACTCGCACGCCGCTTTCTTTTTTCAACCGCTTGAAATAATCCGGCAACACCTTACCATAAGCCTCGGCTTGAAGATATTCGCGGATGTCATTGCGCACCTCAGCATAGGGCTTCTTTCGGGCCGGCTTGTGTTCGAGCATTTTCACGATATGAAAGCCCTGCTCGGATTCCACCGGCGGACAAATTTGGTTCACCTTCAATGCCAGAACCGTTTTCTCCACCTTCGCCTCCACCTGACCGGCCACCAGGACCAACTCGCCGTCCACCTGCTTGGTGAGAGGGTTTTCTGAAAACTCCTTAACTAATTGCTTGAAATCAATACCTGCTGCCGCCTTGGCAAACACCTTGGCCGCAACAGCCTGTTTGCTTGCGCGGGCATCGGGGTTCAGCCGGAGATTTGTGGAGGGATCCACCAGTGAAATAAACACCTCTGCCACCTTCGCCTGTTCAGGCACATTCCATTGGCCCTTCGCATTGCGATCGTTGAAGAACTTGAGCAAATCACTTTCCTTGGCCTGTACTCTGGATTGCAGCTCGCGCCGCGCCACGGTGTCGGCCAGCAATTCAATCCGCAATTGCTTGCGAAATACCGCCAGGGTCATGCCTTTGGATTCCAAGTGAAGGCGAAACGCATCGTCTGTGAGAAATGTGCTTTTCAACTCATTATATTGTTTCCCGGCATCCGCCTCGGCTTTGGTGCGATCCCCCGCTTGCGCACGCTGGTTCAGCAATCGTTGCATGATCAAATCGTTGAGCAATTGTTTTTGAATTGCCTTTTCCACAAGGGGCGAAACATTGACGCCGAGTGTTGCCTGCGTCATCACATAGCACCGATAGGCGGCGTCCAACTCCGACTCGTGAACGGCCAACCCCACACCCGTTGCCACAATGCGGCCGGTGGGCGCCGCCGCCGCCAATCCCATGCTGGCTAGTAGACCAAGCGCTAAAAAATTTCTCTGCCAATGTTTCATCATGTCTCCTTTATAGTATCACCACTTTTGCGTTTGAGATGTCCGGATCCGCCGCCACTTGTTCCAGCAACGCCGCGGGCGGTGCGTGGTCGAGGTTTAACAGCGTCAATGCTTCACCGCCTTCTTCGTCGCGGTTGAGGCTCATACTAGCGATGTTCACCTCGTGCTCGGCCATCAGCGATCCAATATACCCCACCATGCCCGGTTTGTCTTTATTATTCATGATGAAAAGCACGCCCTCAGGCACGCATTCCACGTTGCGGCCATTAAGACGAACGATGCGGGGTTGATTGCCGAAAAATGTGCCGCCCGCCGAAACTTTGGTGTCGCCCGCGCGTGCCTCGAAATGCATCCACTCGGCGTAGTCCGGGCCTTCGTGTGCTTTTACTTCCTCAACTTGAATGCCCAGCGAACTGGCCAGCGCGCGGACGTTTACTTGGTTGACCTCCGCGCCGCCGGCTTGTTCGAGAAAGCCCTTGAGCACGCAACGCGTCACGGAATCCGCGGGCACTTCGGCTGCTTTGCCGCCGTAAGTGATCTTCACGTAATCGTTGCGTTGGGGCGCAAGTTGGGCGACAAGACGACCGAGTTTTTCACCCAGCAAAATGTAGGGCTTCACCGCCTCGTAAGTTTTTGCGTCGAGGCTGGGCATATTCACCGCGTTGCGGATGGTGCCGGTTACGAGGTAATCGATGATCGCCTCCGCCACTTCGATGCCTACGCTTTCCTGCGCTTCCTTGGTGCTCGCGCCGAGGTGGGGCGTCATCACGATCTCCGGCAAACTGCGCAACGGGGAATCTTCCGGGCACGGTTCGGCTTCATAAACATCCAACGCCGCGCCGGCCACTTTGCCGCTTTGCACAGCGGCCACGAGATCGGTTTCGTTGATGATGCCGCCGCGGGCGCAGTTGATGAGACACACGCCGTCCTTCATGCCCGCGAGAGTTTCGGCATTGATCATATTGCGCGTTTGATCAGTGAGCGGCATGTGGACCGTGATGAAATCCGACCGCGCAAACAGCTCGTCCTGTTCCAATAATTCCACCTGCAACTCGCGCGCTTTGTTCAGCGACAGAAATGGATCGTACGCCAGCACGCGCATCCCAAAAGCAATCGCCCGCCGCGCCACTTGCGCGCCGATGCGGCCCATGCCGCAAATGCCCAGCACCTTGCCGCTGAGCTCTGTGCCGGCGAAGGCTTTGCGGTTCCATTCACCGCTTTTCATCGACATATGGGCCTGAGGAATCTTGCGCGCCAATGCCATCATCATCGAGAACGTCAGCTCGGCAGTGGAGATGGTGTTGCCGCTCGGCGTGTTTATCACCACGATGCCTTGGTTGGTGGCGTGGTCCACGTCCACATTATCCACGCCCACGCCGGCCCGGCCCACCACGCGCAGTTTGGGCGCTTTGGCCATTACCTCGGGTGTCACTTTGGTGGCCGATCGCACAATGATCGCCTCGGCCTCGGCCAACAATTCATCGGTCAGTCCGCCGTCCACTACCACCACTTCCAACTCCGGCGCGGCCTCAAGACAGGCCACGCCTTTCGGGGAAACATTATCGCAAACAAGTACTCGCATTGGCGGTGGAGTCTACGGACGGCCCACGGGAGTGTCAAACCACGCCGACAATTCGCGCTGCAACCGCTCCGCCGGCAGCCCCACCACGTTGGTGAACGAGCCGTGTAACGCCTCCACAATCCACTCGCCTTTTTCCTGCACCGCATATGCGCCGGCCTTGTCCAACACCGGCACGGCGCGAAGATAGGCGTTGATTTGCTTGGGCGACAACTCGCGGAACGTCACGCGCGTGGTCACAGAAAAAACTTTTTGTCGCCCGCCGCACACTAACGCGCAGGCGGTGGTCACTTGATGCGTCCACCCACTCAACCGCCCAAGCATCCGCCGCGCCTCCGCGAGGCTCTTGGGCTTGCCTAACAAATGATCCTCTAAATGCACCAACGTATCCGCGCCAAGCACAGTTTGTTTGGGAAAATTTTGAGCTACCGCCGCCGCCTTGGCCAGCGCGTTGCGTTTGCAAATAGCGCGCGCCGCACGGCCGCGGCCGTGCACTTCTGCGACCTCCGCCGTCACCACGCGAAAACGCACACCCATTTGCCGCAGCAACTCCTGCCGACGCGGCGATTGCGAAGCCAAAATAATTTTCAACCCAATGCCTCCCGAAATTTTCTGAGTTTCATTTCGAAATCCGCTTCCGCCAAAACCCGCTCCGTGCTCGCAAACTCCATCGGCGGTTCCAGCTCCACCCAAGATTTGCAACCACCGTAGCTTTCCAGCATCGGCAACTCTACCGGCTCCGCCAATCGCCGCACCCGCACCGCCATCGCGTAAATGCCCGCATCGCGCCCCCAATCAAATCGCTCCGCAACAATTTCCTCTCGCCAAATGTGTTGCCCTGCCAACCGCTGCGCTTGTTCGAGCGAATCCAACCGACGCGCCTCCCTCACCTCCGCGCAAAACTCAATCCGCAAAACATCATCCAGCGGCCACACAAAATCCTCAAACTCCGCCCGAGCTTCATTCACCACCCCATCAGCCTGTTGATGGAAGCGCGTGGGGAAAAGCCAAAACCGTTCGTGCTCCGCACGAAACCCACCGCGCCCCTCGGCAATCCCGCCTTTGCGCAAAACCACAATCTGCTCCCCACACCCCAGCGCCTCCACCACCACTGCCCATTCTTTAAATGCAATTTGCACAGGGAACAGTTTATTTACCCGCGAAAAAAAAGTCGAGTCAGAGAACCTTGCTTTTGGCACCAATTTTAACTATACATCCGCCCAGACAATGCGTCTGGCCTATGACTTCTAAACCTGCTTCCGCGGAACCGCTTTCGAGCGGCCTGAATTTTAAGCTCTCCACTATGATGTTCCTCCAGTACGCCATCTGGGGTGCTTGGCTGCCATTGTTGTGGCCATACCTGAGTGGACACCGAGAATTCACTCCGGCGCAAATTGGTGACATGTTCGCCGTGGGCGCAGTCGGTGCAATAGTGGCACCCTTCATCGCCGGTCAAATCGCCGATCGCTGGTTCAACACGGAGAAATTCCTCGGCATTAGCCATATTCTCGGCGGCATCCTGGTTTGGCAATTGGCCTCAATTGAAACCTACAAAGGGTTCCTCGCATTCTCGCTAATTTACTCGCTGATTTATTCTCCCACACTGGCACTGACCAATTCCCTGTCTTTCCACCATCTGCCCGACCGTGACCGCGACTTTGGCCGCATCCGAGTGTGGGGCACAGTCGGCTGGATTGTTGTGGGCATCGGCATCGGCCAATGGTTGCTGCACCAACACACCCCAGCAACGGGTGATGCCACCGCCGTGGCCGCTGCCCAAGCCGCCGGTATGGCCGATGCCTTTAAGTTGAGCGGAGTGCTGGGTGTTCTTATGGGTATCTTCTGCTTCGTCCTACCCTCCACCCCACCGGCCAAAGATGAGAAAAAAAGCGCCATTGGCAGCGCGCTCGGGGCTGTCAAACACCAACCCTTGCTCACCCTGTTTCTCATCGCTATTCCAGTGAGTTGTATCCACCAGTTTTATTTTGTGCACACCGCGCCGTTCCTCGGAGAATTCCAGAATCAAGCGGAGGGATTCATCAACACGGTCAATAAAATCGTTGGCGTTGGCGGCGGCGGCCTTATGACCATCGGGCAAATGATGGAAATCGCCGTGCTGGCATTCATCCCTCTGTTCGCCAAGCGTTGTTCGCGCAAGACATTGCTGTGCGTGGGGCTAGCGGCATACACGCTACGCATGGTGCTCTTTGCTTATGGCCCCAGCCTCTCCCCAGCACTTCAATTGCCGGCCATCATTCTCGGCGTATCGATGCACGGATTTTGTTTTGGCTGCTTCATCTTTGTAGCATTTATGGTGGTGGACGAAGAATGCTCGGCTAATGTGCGGGCCAGCGCCCAGAGCTTGTTCAACCTTGTGATCGTCGGTATCGGCATCATTGTCGGCAGTAAGATTGCCGGATCGGTGGCTGAATGGGCCAAGAGCACAAATGGAGATATGGATTACACCAAACTCTTCAGCGTACCCATGTGGGCGGCCTTGGCTTGCTTGGTGTTGATGCTTTTGTTTTACCCCAATCGCAAACCCACCTTGGCAGAGGGCGACTCTGCCGAACTGAAGGAAAGTTAAAAAAAACGCTTGCCTGATGAGAATAGACCGGTATGTTCCCCGCGCGGGATAGAGCAGCCCGGTAGCTCGTCAGGCTCATAACCTGGAGGTCGATGGTTCAAATCCGTCTCCCGCAACCAAAAAACCCTAGCCTATGGCTGGGGTTTTTTGGTGTGAGTGGGGAATAGAGAGTAGTGAGTGGTGGAGATCACGCATCGGAAACCGTCCCGTTGGAAGACAACTCACTCCTCACCATTCCCCAACACTTCTCCCAACACTTCCGACGCGTGCTCTTCCGGCTTCACTTTGGGCCAGATTTTTTGGATCTTGCCTTTGGGGTTGATGAGGAAGGTGACGCGATAGATGCCGTCGTACTCGCGGCCCATAAATTTTTTGCGGCCCCACACGCCGTAGGCGTTCACGATGGTTTTGTCTTCATCGGCGAGCAGCGAGAATGGTAAACCGTATTTGGCCACGAACTTGTCGTGCTTAGCCACGGGATCGCAGCTCACGCCGAGTAACACGGCGTTGGCTTTCTCGAATGCGGCGTGTTCATCACGGAACGCGCAGGCTTCTTTCGTTCAGCCAGGCGTGTCGTCCTTGGGATAAAAGAAAAGCACCACGTGGCGGCCCTTGAAGTTTTTCAACGTCACCGTGCCGCCGCCATTGGTGGCCGCGGTAAAGGCCGGCGCGAAGTCGCCTGCTTTGAGTGTGAGGTTGGGGCCGAGTGCCATACGCGTGAGAATGTGATCGAAGGCACAGTGGGTCAAGCGTCCTCGTCGGATTCTTTTTTGCTTTCCGACTGATTTGGATGCGCCACGGGATGCTCGCTGAAATACCGGATACCATCGCGCACATAAAGCAGCCCAGTGATGGCCGTGCAAGTCACGGCTGCCGCCGCCAGCCAGAAGGTGCCGAGGGGCGAAAATTTGCACAGCACCCAGCCGATGGTCACCATTTGCAAAACCGCCGCCGCTTTGCTGAGGAACAGCGGATTCACTTTCACGTTGCCGATGGTGGCGTAAAGCAACGCGCTACCGGTTACCACGATGAGGTCGCGCCCAATCACCGTGCCGGTGAGCCACAGTGGGATGCGCTGGCCGAAGCGATTTTCCTCAAAATCGATGCTCAATAAAATGAAGCCGGCGAACATCAATAACTTGTCCGCCAGTGGGTCAAGATAGGAACCGAGCTGCGTGGCTTGGCCGTGATGGCGGGCGAGATAGCCATCAATTCCGTCGCTGATAGTGGCCACCAGAAATGCCGCCATGGCGAGGTAGCGGTGCAACTCATCGCCGGTGCGAAAGTAGTAAAGCATTTGCACCACAAAAAACGGCACCAAAATGATGCGACCAATGGTGACTTTGTTGGCGGTGGTCATCCCTCTCCCGATTCATCCATCCGCGCCAACGCACGGTCGAACCGCGCCAGCACGCGGTCGCGCCCGAGCACTGCCATTAGGTCATACAGGCTCGGCCCGATTTTCACGCCGGTGCAGGCGCAACGCGCGGGCATCACCAGTGCGCGAATTTTCACGTCCAATTCTTCCGCCAACGCCTTGAGTGCGGTTTCCGTCAGCTCGGGCTCAAAGGATTCGAGGTTGGCAAAAAGTTCGCGGAGTTTGGCGAAGCCCTCTTTATTTTCTGGCGCGAACGCTTTTGCGGCCATCGCTTCGTCGTACTCAAAAGCGTCAGTGAAATAGAACCGGCAGTAGTCCGGAAGATCGCTGATTTGTTTCACTTTGTTTTGGCAAGTGACCAGCGCGGCTTCGATGTAATCCTCGGCGGCATCGCCAAAGTCCATCCCGGCCTCGCTGGCGAGTTGGCGGTAGCGCGGCATCGGCAAGTTGCGCAGATGCTCGTAATTCATCCACTGCATTTTCTTCACGTCGAAGCGGGCGTTGGCGCGGTTAATTTGCGGAAGGTCAAAGCGCTCGATGATCTCGGCCATTGGCATCACTTGCGAATCGTCCTTGGGCGACCAGCCGAGGAGGCTGAGATAATTAACCACCGCCTCGGGCACACAATGGGTTTGCTGCCAGCCATCGAGCGAAGCGCCGTCGTCGCGTTTGCTCATTTTACTGCCGTCGCTATTTAGAATCAGCGGGATATGTGCAAACGCCGGTGGCTCCGCATCCAACGCGCGAAAGAGCGCGATGTGCTTGGCGGTATTGGACAAATGATCCTCGCCACGAATGACGTGCGTGATGCCCATCTCAAGGTCGTCGATGACGTTGACCAAATGAAACACCGGCTTGCCATCTGACCGCACGATGACGAAGTCCGGCTGTTCCTGCTCGCGATCGGTCAGCTCGCGAACGACATCACCACAAACCAAATCCGGAATCGTAATCGCCTCGCGTTGCATCCGAAACCGAATTGCGCCTTCGTGCTCGTACGCCAGGCCCTTTGCTTTGAGTGCCTCCACGTGGCGCGCATAAATCTCGCCGCGTTGCGATTGAAAATACGGCCCTCGATTGCCTTTGCTTTCGCCGGCGGGGCCTTCGTCCCAATCCAAGCCCAGCCAGCGGAGACCTTCGAGGATGACGTTGATGGCTTCGGGCGTGTTGCGTTCCTCGTCGGTGTCTTCAATGCGCAACACAAACTGCCCGCCGGTGTGTCGGGCGTAAAGCCAATTGAACAATGCCGTGCGGGCACCGCCAATGTGAAGGTGGCCCGTTGGGCTAGGGGCAAATCGGACTCGTACGCTCATGGGTGCGGAAGATAACCAGCGAGTTTCCCCAAAACAACACAAAGCGCTTCCAATCGTGGCACGGGAACGCCGGTGGCTTGGGCTTGGTGGAGGGGTTCGTGGAACATGGATTCGATTTCCAGCGGTTTCCCATTTTCGAAATCAATGAGGGTGGAGGCGCGATAAGTGCCCATTGCGCGGGTGCGTTCGATCATAGTTGTCGCCAGCGCAGGATCGAGATCGAGGGATTTGGCGTTGGCGACAACAATGATTTCATCCATCAAAGCGCGCACCCAATCTTCCCATTCGGGATGCGCCAGGAGTTGGTCGGTAGACCACGCGGAGCCGGGAGTTCCGCTCAGCGGCTCACCTTTGAGCGCGGGCAAGCCGACGGCGGCGGCTACGCCAAGCCCGTTGAAGGGGATGTTCCAAACGAGTTTTTCCCAGAGGCCTTGTTCGAGATTATCGGCCACGGTACAGGGCACACCGGCTTCCTTAAACAGCGCGGCGAAAGCGTGCGTGCGTTTTTGGGACGGGCGGGTATGTTCGCCCATAATGATTTTGCCGAAGGCGAGGTGTTGGATGACGCCGGGGGCGGAGCGGTTGAGGCACACGAAGCAAAGACCGCCGAGGATTTTTTCCGCGCCAAAGAGTTCGGCGAGTTGCTCGTAATTGCCGAGGCCGTTTTGCAGGCAAAGGATGGCGGTGTGTTTGCCCACGAGTGGGGTGATGAGTTTGGCGTAGTGTTCGTTGGCAGTGGTCTTGAGTGCGACGAGCACAAGATCGCACGGGCCGATGGCTTCGGGCGAATCGTGCGCGTTCGGGTACACGGTGAAATCGCCATCGGCATTGTCGATGCGGAGGCCGCGGGAGTTTACCGCCTCATAATCACCGCGCAGCAAAAAGTGTACATCCTCGCCCGTGCGACAGAGTTTGCCGCCATAAAATCCGCCCACCGCGCCCGCACCGATGACACCGATTTTCATCGCCTGTGATTTACCCAAAAAACCAACAAAAAAGGCGCCCCCGTGGGAGCGCCTTGTTGGGAAAGGGCTGATTAGTCGTTTAAAATTGCCTCTTTGGCCGCCTTGAGAAAGGTGAACTTTAGCTTAGTTTTCGCCTCTACGTCGATTTCCTTGCCTTCATTGGGACCGAAGCGCATGATCATTTTGCGAGCTTTGGTTTGCCGGACAGATACTTTGCCGATGCCGGGGATGACGAAGCCATCTTTAGCGTTGGCATGAGCCAAGCTGGCAATTTCGTCCATCGCCGCCTTGGCTTGGATCTTTGAGATGTCAGCCGCTTCTGCGACGGCTGCAATAGTTGCGGTCTTTGTCATTTTCGCCATTTGTATTTCTCCTTTGGTTAAGTGGTCGGCGCGAAGTGTCGCGCTGCGAACTGCGGGCAGTAAAAGGACACGCGTGGCCATTTCGCAAGGGAAAAACAGCGTTCAGGCCGAAAAGATATTCGCAATTACCCTTGTTTTTTCAGCACAAGCTTGACTTGACAGCCCGTTTCAACACCATCGCCCCTACCTGCAAACAGTGAAAAACACCCTAAAAACAGTCACACTCGGCCTACTTCAGCACGCTTGCGGCACCAATCCGGAGGCTAATCTGGCCGCCACGCTGGACGGCGCCCGCGCCGCGGCTCGCGCTGGGGCGCAGATCATTTGCACGCAGGAACTCTTCGGCACGCTGTACTTTTGCCAGAGCGAAAACCACGATAATTTCAAGCTCGCAGAGCCAATCCACCCCAATCCCGGCCCCACCACGCAAGCCTTCCAAACGCTCGCGCGCGAGGAAAAAGTGGTGGTCATCGCCTCGCTTTTCGAGCAACGCGCGCCGGGGATTTTCCACAACACCGCCGCCATCATCGATGCCGATGGCGCACTGCTGGGCACATACCGCAAAATGCACATTCCCGATGACCCACTATATTATGAGAAATTTTACTTCACGCCCGGCGACACCAGTGGTTCAGGCTTCCGCACGTGGGAAACGGCTTATGGAAAAATCGGCGTGCTGATTTGCTGGGACCAATGGTATCCCGAAGCCGCGCGCCTCACGGCATTGGCCGGCGCCGAGATCATTTTTTACCCCACCGCCATCGGCTGGCATCCATCCGAAAAAGCCTCCGAAGGCAAAACTCAGCACGATGCGTGGCAAACCATCCAGCGCAGCCACGCGATCGCCAATGGATGTTTCGTGGCGGCGGTAAACCGCATTGGGCACGAAGCTCCCGCGGGCGGGGAAGGCATCGAGTTTTGGGGCCAAAGTTTTGTGGCCGCGCCCTGCGGCGAAGTGATTGCCGAAGCCGCCGCTGACCAACCCGAAACCCTGCTGGTGCAGGCGAATCTCGCGCAAGTACACGAAGCACGCACGCACTGGCCCTTCCTGCGCGACCGCCGCATCGACGCCTACGCCGGCCTCACCGAGCGCTTTTTGGATTGATGAAATACCGCGGTCGCATCGCCCCCACGCCCACCGGCTATTTGCACCTCGGTCATGCGCGCACGTTTTGGATCGCCCAAGAACGCGCGCTCCAACACGACGGCACCCTGCTCTATCGTAACGAAGACCTTGATTCCGCCCGCTGCAAACCCGAATTCCGCGCCACCACTTTGGAAGACCTCCGCTGGCTCGGCCTCGAATGGGAAGGCGAACCCATGGATCAATCCGAGCGAATGCCCGAATACCGCACCGCCTTTGAAACCCTCCGTGCCAGTGGCCATCTATTCCCCTGCGCCTGCTCGCGCAAAGACATCCGCGAAGCCACCACCGCCCCCCATAGTGAAGATGGCGAACCCATTTACCCCGGCACCTGCCGGGAAAATCTATCAACCCTCAACCCTCAACCCTCAACCGAATTCAACTGGCGCTTCCGCGTGCCCGAAAACGAGCCCATCGAATTCACCGACGCCCATTTTGGCCCGCAAAAATTCATTTCCGGAAATGATTTTGGGGACTTCCCCGTTTGGCAAAAAAACGGTCTGCCCGCGTATCAACTCGCCGTGGTGGTGGATGACGCCGCGATGGAAATTACCGAAGTGGTGCGGGGCGCGGATTTGCTGGTATCCACCGCGCGGCAAATTTTGCTCTACCGCGCGCTCGACCTCACGCCACCCGCGTTTTATCACTGCGATTTAATGCATGACGAAAACGGTGAACGCCTCGCCAAACGCCACGATGCGCTTAGTCTGCGCGAGTTGCGCGCGCGAGGGAATACGCCCGAAATATTGCGGGCGCAGTGGGGATAATCACTCCCCTTCGTTGACCAACGCATGGCCGGGGATAGTGCAGGAGGGCGGATTGGTGAGCCCGGTGACGATGTACTGACCGACCAACGGGCACTTGAGCGCTTCGCCGTCTTTCAAGTAAGGGATGATTTCCTCCAACGTGACGGCGGACAAAGTATCCTTCTGATTATCGAGCTGCCACAAGCGCATGGCCTTATCGAGTTCGCGGAGATTTTTTACGCAGATCAGAATACTGCGATCCTGTTTATCACCCACCGTGTACGGGATGAACACCGCCAATGCCAACCCCAACACTGCCAGCCCCAACAGCCAATTCACCACTCCGAACCCGCGCGTATTAGCAGATCCGGCCACGGATCAACGCCTCCCCTCTTCCTCTTCTTCCATATCCTCCTTATACAGTGAGTGCCCTTCGATGGTGCAAGTTGGATCCTCGCCCACGATGGTCACTTCATACTCGCCACCCGAAGGACATTTGGGCGGACGGTTCATGTACTTAACAATATCGTCCATCGTCACCTCTTGATCATCGCTTTTGTCGAAACCATACTGGATGATGGCAGCCTTGATGGTTCCCAAGTTTTGCCTGCAACCGGTGATTTGGCTTTCTTTTTTGGCCTGCAACAGATTTGGGATAGCCACCGCAGCCAAGAGGCCGATGATCGCCACCACAATCATTATTTCCACCAATGTGAAACCGCGCATTTTTGATTTTTTCATCTTCATATTCTCAAAACTCCTCTGGGAAGTTGTGTAGCATAGACGCCAATTTGTAGCAACACGTTACCGAGC
>JAPKDK010000066.1 GCA_028872645.1 Verrucomicrobiota bacterium | reverse complement strand
CCATCCGCGCCCGCAAAGCCGCCGCCGGCATCAACCTCACCGCCAGCCATAACCCTGCCGAATGGCAGGGCCTGAAATTTTCCCTCGCCAACGGCGCGCCGGCCACCATGGAGGCCACCCGTGCAGTCGAAAAAAACATCGCCCGCCGCCAAAAAGAAAAATGGGCTTTCGAGGGCTCCGTCATCGGCACCTTCGAATGCAAAGAAATTGATCCGCGTCCCGCCTACTTCCGACGCCTCCGCCAACTCGTCGACTTCGACGCTATCAAAAAAGCCAAGATGAAAATTGCCGTCGAATTAATGTACGGCGCGGGCCGAGGTTATCTCGATATTTTACTGGAAGAAGCTGGCGTCAAAGTCACTCGCTTTCATCCGCACCCCAATCCTCTTTTCGGCGGTCAATCGCCCGAGCCCAGCGTCGAAGGAATGGCCGATGCCGCCGCCTGCGTGAAATCCGGCAAGGCCCAAATCGCACTCGGCCTCGATGGCGATGCCGACCGCTTTGGCATTGTCGACCGCGACGGCACGTGGCTCACCCCCAACCAAATCCTCGCGCTCACCCTTTATCATCTCAAAAAGAACCGCCGGTGGACCGGCAGCGCCGTACGCACCGTGCCCACTAGCCACATGATCGATGCCATCGCCGCCCACCTCGGCGTGCCACTCCACGAAACCCCCGTCGGCTTCAAATACATCGGCGCGCTGATGGAATCCGAGCCCATCATCGTCGGCGGCGAAGAGAGCGGCGGACTCAGCGTCAAAGGCCACGTACCCGAAAAAGACGGTATTCTCGCCTGTCTCTTGATGGCCGAACTGGTCGCCGTCGAAAAAAAATCCCTCGGCCAAATCCTAAAGCTCCTCGAAAAACAAATCGGAAAATTTTACACCGACCGCATCAACATCCACATCAACCCCAAGCAAAAAGCCGCCCTCCTCAAACGCCTCGCCAAAGGCTTAGACAAAATCGGAGACAGCAAAGTCGAAAAGTTCATCACTACCGACGGCTACAAATTTCTCCTCCCCAACAACGAATGGGTCGCCTTCCGAGCCAGCGGCACTGAACCCGTCATCCGCTGCTACCTCGAAACCAAAACCGCCACCCAAATGAAACGCCTGCAAACCGCCTGCCGGAAATTGTTGGCATAAAATTCAGACACCAATTTCCACCGCCATGCCACCCCTCCGCCAAGCGTATCGCCTGATGCACCGCGCGCGCGGGCATCTTGAGTGGTGGCCGGCAGATTCGCCTTTTGAGATTTGTGTCGGGGCCATTCTCACGCAAAACACTTCGTGGAAAAATGTAGAGCTTGCCATCGCCAACCTCAAAGCTGCGCGCGCACTTTCGCCAAAAAAGATATACGCCCTCACTCACAACGAACTCGCGCAACTTATCCGATCGGCCGGTTACTTCAACATCAAAGCCAAGCGACTGCGCAACTTTGTCGACACAGTCGTCGAGCATCACGGCGCAAGCCTCAAACGGTTTTTCAAGGGCGACACCACGACCGTCCGCGAACGCTTGCTCGCCATCAACGGTGTCGGCCCCGAAACCGCCGACAGCATGCTCCTTTACGCGGGCGGTCATTCCAGCTTTGTCATCGATGCCTACACCAAACGTATCTTCGAGCGCCACGGCTGGTGCAACGCCAAGATGGATTACGATGAACTCCAGTTGCTTTGCTTCCGTTCCCTCAGCCAAAAACGCGGCGCGGCGAGGCTCGATTACTGGCGGGATTTCCACGCCCAACTTGTCGTCCTGGGAAACCATTATTGCAAACCGCGCAATCCCCTCTGCTCCGAATGCCCCTTGCAGCCAATGTTGCCCTCCGCGGTTAAATAACTTGCCCCGCCCCCCCTTCGCCCGCAATTCTGCGGCGTGCCGGATGCCGACCACTCAACCCTCGTCATTGTGCCCACGTACAATGAACGCGACAACCTCACGGGCATCGTCGAGGCGCTTGACAAACTGGCGGTTGACTTGCTGGTGGTGGACGATAATTCCCCCGACGGCACCGGCGATTTAGCCGATGAGTTGACCGCCCAACACGACTTCGTAAATGTGCTCCATCGCCAAGAAAAAAACGGCCTTGGCCGCGCCTACTGCGCCGGCTTCGAATGGGCGCTTCAGCGCGACTACGAATTTATTTTTGAAATGGACGGTGACTTCTCGCACGACCCACAAGACATCCCCCGTTTTATCGAGGCGGCCGCCGAAGCAGATCTCGTTCTGGGTACGCGCTATCGCGGCGGCATTCGCGTAAACAACTGGCCGTTGCGGCGATTAATGCTGAGCCTCGGCGCAGCCAAATATGTGAAATGGATCACCGGCATGCCCTTCAGTGATCCCACCGGAGGCTACAAATGTTTCCGCCGTAAAGCACTCGAGAAAGTGAACCTCGCCGCCGTACGTTCCAATGGCTACAGCTTCCAAATTGAAATGACGCACAAAATCTGGCGGCAAGGCCTGCGCGTGGCAGAACAAAACATTGTGTTCACCGAGCGCATCGAAGGGACCTCAAAAATGTCATGGCACATCGCTTGGGAAGCGGTGTGGATGGTTTGGCGGCTATGGTTTCAACACGGCTTGCGGCGTTGGCCGAAAAAATGAACAGAGATAATACGATGGATAAAATTCGAGTTGGAATCGTTGGCACGGGATTTATGGCGGTGACGCATATTCGTGCATATCAACAAGTAGAGGGCATGGAGATTGCCGCACTGTGCAATCCAAGCGGACGGCATCTTGATGGGGATTTTTCTGACGTGCACGGTAACGTGGGCAGCGACGAACCGGTGAAGCTCGATATGTCCCACATCGCCGCGTACCTCAGCCTCGACGAATTGCTTGCCGATGATTCCATCGATCTCATCGATCTCACCACGCCCACTTTTTTACATCACGAGCAGGCCCTCACCGCGCTCGCTTCGGGCAAGCACGTACTCTGCGAAAAACCAATGGCCCGCACCAGCGAAGAAGCGGGCGAAATCGCCACGGCCACGCAAAGCGCCAAAGGATTTTTCATGCCCGCGATGTGCCTGCGTTTTTGGCCCGAATGGGCGTGGATAAAGGAGGCGATCGACGATGGGCGTTACGGTCGCGTTTTGAGCGCGCGCTTCCGGCGCGTGGCCGAGGCACCGGCTTGGGGGCAATCCACATTTCTCGATGGCAAAAAATCCGGCGGCGCGTTGCTGGATTTGCACATTCACGATGCGGATTTTGTGCGATTCTGTTTTGGCGAACCCAAATCCATTTACGCCCAGGGCCACACCAAAGTCAGCGGCGAGATCGACCACGTACTGGCGCAGTACGATGTAGACTGCGGCGCAGCGGTGTCCGCCGAAGGCAGTTGGGCAATGACCGAAGGCTTCGGGTTCAGTATGGAATACACCATCAACTTCGAACGCGCCACGGCGGATTTCGACAATACGCGCGAAGAGGATTGCCTGAAAATTTTTGAGAAATACAAAAAACCCGAAACGCTAAAACTCAATGCCCCCGACGGCTACGCCGGCCAAATCGCCTACTTTGCAAACTGCATCCGCGAAGGCCACGCGCCCAGCACCGTCACTGCCGCCGATGGCGCGGGTTCTGTGGAATTGTGTGAGGCGGCAGGGCGATCGATTGAGTCGGGCGGAATTGTGGCGTTATAATTTAACGCTGCACTCGCGCGCCGCCGCCGCCAATCAATCGCTCCACCTCGGCCAAAGTCGCCATCGAAGTGTCGCCCGGCGTGGTCATCGCTAATGCCCCGTGAGCAGCGCCGTATTCCACGGCTTGTTGAGGATCGCCGGTGGCGAGAAATCCGTAAATCAAACCGCTGGCAAAACTGTCGCCCCCGCCCACTCGATCGAGGATTTCCAAGTCCTTTCGGTTCGTGGCTTCGTAAAATTCACCATCCGCCCAGCAGATTGCTCCCCAGTCATTCACGGTGGCGCTTTGCACGGTGCGCAAGGTGGTGGCGATGGCCTTGAAATTTGGGAATGCTCCCGCCGCCTTGCTAATCATTTTTTTGAAGGCATCAATTTCGATTTTTGAAATGTTGTCGTCCACGCCTTCCACCTCAAAACCGAGACACGCGGTGAAGTCTTCTTCGTTGCCAATCATCACGTCCACGTGTTTGGCAATCTCGCGGTTCACCTCCTGCGCCTTGGCGTGCCCGCCGATTCCTTCCCACAAGCTCGGCCGATAATTCAAATCATACGAAACAATCGTGCCGTGCTGTTTGGCCGCTTGCACGGCTTCGATGACGACTTCCGGCGTGGTGTCGCTGAGCGCGGCAAAAATTCCGCCCGTGTGAAACCATCGCACACCGTCCTCGCCAAAAATTTTCTGCCAATCGATGTCGCCTTTTTTGAGCTGCGCCGCCGCCGTATGGCCACGATCGGGCACACCTTTCGCGCCGCGAATACCAAAGCCGCGCTCGGTGAAGTTCAGCCCGTTCCGCACCGTGCGGCCGATGCCGTCGTAATCGTGCCATTGAAGGTAGTCCACAGTCACGCCGCCTTGCAGAATGAAATCCTCCACCAGTCGCCCCACTTCATTATCCGCAAAGGCCGACACCACCGCCGTTCGCAAGCCGAAGCAACGCCGTAAGCCGCGCGCCACGTTGTATTCGCCGCCGCCTTCCCACGCGTTGAATTGCCGCGCCGTGCGCACGCGACCTTCACCGGGGTCCAGCCGCAGCATGATTTCGCCCAGAGCAACAAGATCGTGCCGGCACTGATCGGCGGATTTAATTTTAAGAACAGACATCGTGAAGTCCAGACCTTGCAAAAAAAACACACAAAAAACAATGCTTAACCGAATGCCCGCCTTGACTCCCACTCAGTCGCACCACAGTATCGCCACAATGAAACGCGTTCTTACCTTTTCCCTTTCCATTTTTGCACTATCCGCCATCGCTGCCGATTGGCCGGAATTTCGTGGCCCCGGCGCGCAAGGTCACGCGGTCGGTGCCAAGCTTCCGGCGCAAATTGGCCCCGCCAAAAATCTAAAATGGAAGGTCGCTGTGCCGGGGACGGGCTGGAGTTCGCCGGTGATTGTGAAGGGCCGAATTTATCTCACTACCGCCATCAGTCGTGACACCGGTTTTTCGCTTAACACCCTTTGCCTCGATGCGGCGACCGGCCAACTTGTTTGGAATCGTCCACTCATCAACGTGGCCAAACCATCGCGTACGCATCGCAAGAACAGCCAAGCCAGTCCCACACCAATTGTGGACGGCGATCGCATCTATGTTCACTTCGGTCATATGGGCACCGCTTGCCTCGACCTGAAGGGGAACACAATTTGGAAAAATGAGACGCTAAAATATTCGTCCGTTCACGGCAATGGCGGCACGCCGGTTTTGGTGAATGGAAAGTTGATTTTTAGCTGCGATGGCTCGCGCGATCCGTTTGTGGTGGCCCTCGATGCGAAGCGGGGTAATGAGGTTTGGCGCGTGAATCGCAGTGGGAATGCAAAGCGAAAATTTTCCTTTAGCACACCTTTGGTGTTGCGCATGGGCGCAAGCACGCAAGTGTTGCTGCCGGGCAGCGATATGATTGGCGCGTATGATCCGGATACCGGCCGGGAAATTTGGAAGGCTACTTACAACGGTTACTCTGTGGTTCCGCGACCGGTGGTGGGGCATGGGATGGTGTACTTCAGTTCCGGCTTCGATCGCGCCACGGCGATCGCGGTGAAGCTCGGCGGAAAGGGCGATGTGACAAAATCGCACGCGGGATGGGTGTTGGCCAAAGGCGCGCCACACACGCCGAGTATGTTACTGGTGGACGACGAGCTTTATATGGTTTCTGATGGCGGTATCGGCAGTTGCGTGGAGGCCAAAACCGGCAAAGTGATTTGGAGTGAGCGCATCGGCGGCGGCCATTCGGCCTCGCCCATTTACGCTGACGGAAAATTGTATTTCCCCAACGAAGCGGGTGTGGTGACGGTGTTGGCGGCTGGAAGGAAATTCTCAGTTCTCGCAAAAAATGATCTCGGTGAGCGCACACTCGCCTCGCCCGCAGTCGCCGATGGGGCGCTATTCATCCGCACTGCCGGGCACCTTTGGAGATTTCAAAAATAGTTTCAACCGATCGTTTTCCTAAAGCTCCATACTGCTGTAGCAGTGGGCGATTTTTTCGATGGCGAGGACGAAGGCGGCAGTGCGGAGGTCTTCCACGTTGTCGCGGGTGCGGTAAATTTCTGCGATGGTGTTGTAGGCTTCGCGCATCGTGTCATCAAGGCCTGAGCGGACGAGAGTGAGTTCGTCGGCGCCTTGGATGAGCCGTTGAGTGATGCTGTCGCTGACTTTTTTTCCGACGGCTTCCTCGATGGCTTCAACAAGGGCCCGGCCTTTGGCTTCTTCATAGCGGCGTTCCATTCGGCCGAAGCGAATGTGTGACAGGTTTTTGATCCACTCGAAATACGAGACGGTCACACCGCCGGCATTGAGATAGGCATCGGGAACAATCACCACGCCACGTTCACGGAGGGACTGATCGGCATCAAAAGTCACGGGGCCGTTGGCGGCTTCGGCGATAATTTTGGCTTTGATGCGATCGGCGTTTTTACGGGTGATTTGGCCTTCCATCGCGGCGGGCAAAAGGATGTCGCATTCTTTTTCCAAAACCGGCGCGCCGTCTTCGATGTGTTGCGCTCCGGGAAACCCTTTCACGCCGCCGGTGTCGAGCTTGTGCTGATAGAGCGCCTCGATGTCGAGACCGTCGTCATTGATCACCGCGCCGTCGCGTTCGATGACAGCGGTAATTTTCACGCCATCCTCTTCGCTGAAAAATTTTGAGGCGTGATAGCCGACGTTCCCAAGGCCCTGCACCACCATCGTTTTGCCGCCCAGATCGCCGGTGAGTCCGGCGGATTTTACATCTTTCGGATGCCGGAAAAATTCGCGCATGCCGTACTGCACGCCGCGTCCGGTGGCTTCGGTGCGGCCAAGGATGCCACCCATGGAAACCGGTTTGCCGGTCACGCAGCCGAAGCCATTAATGTCATTGGGGAAAAGTTGGTGGTACTCATCAGCCATCCATGCCATCTCGCGTTCGCCCGTGCCCATATCCGGCGCGGGCACGTTAAGGCCGGGATTGATGAGACCGCGCTTGGCCAGCTCAGAAGTGAAGCGGCGGGTAATGTGTTCGAGTTCCTCCTCGGTGTAATCCTTGGGCCGAATGCGGAGCGCGCCTTTGGATCCGCCGAAGGGCACATCGACGATCGCGCACTTGTAGCTCATCAACGCCGCGAGCGCTTCCACTTCTTCTTGGTTGGCAAAATAAGCGTAGCGGATGCCGCCCTTCACGGGCAGTTGATGCTCACTGTGCACCGCGCGCCAACCGGTGATAACTTGATAACCGCCGCGCAATTCGACGCCGAATTTCACCTGATACACCCCGTTGCAGGTACGGATTTGGTCAGCCAAACCCATAGGGAGGTTCAGCGTGGCGGCGGCCCGATCGAACATCCGGTCAACATTTTCGCGAAAGGTGGGTTCATTGCTATTTTGCATAATTCGTGATTTCGGAGTATATTGTTTCTGGCGAGGGTCCGTGTAACCTAGCCGAACAATCTTTGACCGTCGAACAGAATCAATTACAAATTACAGTAGATTTTACAGTACCATGAGCACGCTCAAACCAGCTGACCAGCATCACCTCCGCGCCGCGGAGGGCTGGCTAGAATTGGGCAACCCCGACGAAGCACGGGCCGAACTGGAGCAGATCCCAGACGGCTGGTTAAATCATCCGGATGTGCTGGAGGTCAGTTGGCTGCTCTTAGCTAGCGAACAAAACTGGCCCGCCTGCGTGAAGGCGGCCGACCTTTTGGTGCAACACGCCCCGGAACGCCCCGGTGGTTGGATCCATCGCTCATTCGCCCTGCATGAATTGGAGCGCACAGAGGAGGCCTTTGATTCGCTGTATCACGTGCGCGGCAGTTTTCCTGATCAATGGGTAATCCCATACAACCTTGCCTGTTACCTCGCGCAAATGGGCCGCATCCACGAAGCCGCCGAGGAGCTTGCTTCTGCGTTGGAAGTGGATTCCAACGCCGTAAAAAACGCCGCCTCGGTGGACCCCGACTTGGAACCTTTGCGAGCACAACTGGAAAAACTTTCGAAGCAGTGATTTGAATTACGAGTGACGGGTGGCTTTCCCTCGACCCTCAACCGCGGCCAAAGGCTGCTCATTCCCATCCCGCGACGATCCATTTCATGATCGTTTCTACTTCCGCATCACTAACACGCGCACCTTTGGGGGGCATGGGTTTGCCATTGGCGGCGGTGGCAGTGAGGGCGAGCACGAGCGGCGTGGTGGCGGGATTTCCCTTTTGGTTAGGCGAGAGGAATGGCTTCAGCGAACTGCGAATGCTGAAATCCAAGTCGGCCTCCACTTTGTTACTCTCTTTCGAATTATGGCATTTGTAGCATCCGTATTTGCGGAAAATAGGCTCCACGGTCTTGGAAAAACTCGCGGAGCCGGATGCGCTTGAGGTTGATTTGGGAGACTCCGTTTGACTTGTGGCCGGACTGGCGTCCGCCGACACCGATGGTTCCTTTTCCTTGCCGAAATAGCCCCACCCCACCACGCCGAACACCGCCGCCGCGATGCCCGCATACAAAAGTGTTTTCGATTTGCCTCCCGTTGCGGCAACCTCCGGCGCGGTGCCCCATTGAATCCCAGGCACCTCCGTGATCGGCATCCAATCTGCCGCGCCCTCGTACCACGCCTGATCCGTTGGAAACAGCGAACCCTGCGCGAGATACGCGTTGGCATCCTCCAAAGTGTACGGGCCAAACTGCTCAC
This sequence comes from Verrucomicrobiota bacterium, assembly GCA_028872645.1. Classification (GTDB taxonomy): domain Bacteria; phylum Verrucomicrobiota; class Verrucomicrobiia; order Limisphaerales; family UBA1100; genus JACNJL01. The sequence continues at coordinate 3,222 of JAPKDK010000066.1, read as the reverse complement.
CGTCGCGGCTTATGTGAATCAACATCGCGACGCCCCCTTCATCCGCGCTAAAACTTCGCGCCGTCCTTGATCCAGGTTTTAATTTTGGCCACGTCATCGGGGCTTAGCATATCCCCCTTTGGCGGCATCCGATCCTCGCTGCTGGGATCAGAAATTCGTTTAATTAATTCGCTGTTATCGGGATCGCCGATGACAATAGCCTCTTTCGTCGATCCGTCATCAGTCAAGTCAAACCCTCCCTTTACTTTGCCCCCCCCGCTTCCATCATGGCAGTCGTAACAGTTACTCTTCTTCAGAATCGGCTGGACCACGGCTGCAAACGTCCCTCCACCACCACTGCCTCCCCCTGCGCTACTACCCCCGCCGCTATTTTCATCACCTCCACCGCCCGCATCGTCTTTCAAAAAACCGGGATACACGAAACACAGTACACCCGCAATCACCAGCATGCCAATGGCGGAGCCGGCAATGATCAAGGTTTTCTTTTTCTTGCTACCTTGGTTTGCCGCTGAAATCACTGCCGCATCAGCAGCTGCCACCGCGGGATTAGCAGCTGCCATGGGATCAACTGCCACCGGTGCGGCACCGGGGGAAAGTACGCCGGGCACTTGGGTGAGCAGCATCCAGTCCGCCGCGCCTTCATACCACGCTTGGTCGGTGGGCAACAAAGTGCCCTGCCCCAGATAAGCGTTTACATCTTCAAGGGTGTACGGGCCGAATTGCTGCCCGTCACGCATCACGTGAATCATCATCGATTTGGTTACACTGTTGTACAGGGGTAGTGCGCGGTTGAGCAGACACCAACCCTCCCTTTCAAGCAAGCCTCTTGATTAAGTGCCTGGGAAAAGTGGGAAGCGATATAAAATCAAGGGCACACTCCCCGCCACGATCAACACCTCCAGCGGCAGCCCCATTCGCCAATAATCGCCAAAGCGATAGCCGCCCGGGCCAAGGATCAGCGCGTTGCACTGGTGGCCGATGGGCGTGAGAAACGCACACGAAGCACCCACCGCCACGGCCATCAGGAAGGGATCGGGACTGGCGCCCATTTGCAGCGCGATGCCCACGCCGATGGGCGCCATAATGAGCGCGGTGGCCGCGTTGTTAATCACGTCCGAAAGCGTCATCGTCAGCACCATTAAAATTGCGAGGATGCCCCACGCCGGCAAGCTGCCTTTGTGGTTGCTGACAAAGTCGGCGATTTTATCCGTGAGCCCCGTGTCCTGCAACGCGCCGCTGACGGGAATCATCGCGCCCAACAAAACGATGACGGGCCAATCAATTTGCCGATACAAATCGCGCATTGGCAAAATACCCAAAAAGACATAAGCGATAATCGCGCCGAGGAAAGCCAACGTGGTGGGCAGCACATCAAACATACTCAACGCAATCGCCGCGCCAAAGATGCCCACCGCGACGCTCACTTTGGAGAATATACCCACTTGCAATTCGCGCTCCGCCAAGGGCAGCAAGTGCAGGTTGACCACGTGTTCCTTGAGGTCGTCGCCATTGCCCTGCAGCAGCAGCACATCCCCCACGCGAAACACGATGTCGCCCAGGCGTTTACGCATCGGCTGCCCCTGCCGCGCCACCGCCATCAGCACTACGCTGCCCGAAGTACGCCGCCGCAATTCTGCCCGCGTACGCCCCAGCAAATGCGAGCTGGGCGTCACCAACACTTCAGCAAAAGTCACATCGTCCCCCTCGATGCTTTCCATCCGCGCCCGCAATTCCTTCGCCAAACGCAGGCCGGATTCATCCATAATCACCTGCAAATCCAAGGGATCCACTTTCACGAGATAACGCGCATCCGCCCGTACGAGATTATTTCGGTTCGGCGAAATCACTTTGCCATCCTTGCGGATGAACCCGAACACCATCATTTTCTCGCCCGTTTCTTTTTCCACCTCGCCCAGCGTTTTACCCACAAACTTACAATCCTCCGGCACGCGCACTTCGGTGATGTATTCATTGAGCGCAAACAATTCCTCCGTGCCCGACTTTTTCTGCGCGTCCTTGGGAATTAACCGCCATCCGATCAACGCCACAAATGCCACACCCATCAGCGCGACCAATCCGCCCACTGGGGAAAAATCAAACATCCCAAAATTGCCGGCTGGATTCCCAAGCGAAACAAGATAATCACGCACCGTCGAATCAGTCGCCGCTTTTTCCGCAAGATTCTTGAGATATTCTTCGCGGAAAATTGAGATAATAATATTTGGTGGTGTGCCGATCATCGTGACCATCCCGCCCAAAATACTCGCAAACGCCAACGGCATCAGAATCAGCGTGGGCGATCGATTTTGTTCACTGGCAGTTTTCAGCGCCACCGGCAGCAGCAACGCCAACGCGCCCACGTTATTCATAAACGCCGAGAGCACCGCCGCCACCACGCACAAACTGGTGATGTGCAGTAATTGATTTTTGGCCAGTGGCATCAGCCGACGCGCGATGAGGTCCACCACACCTGAATTGCGTAACGCCCGGCTAATCACCAAAACCGCCGCCACCGTGATTACCGCCGCGTGCCCAAAACCATCCAGCGCATGATCCGGGTCGATGAGATTGGATTCGCCCCGCCGCAGAATTTTCTCCAGCACCACATCCCCCACCACCAACGAGAAAAGCGCGATCACCGCCACCACGTCGTAGCGCCACTTCCCCCACGCGAACAACCCAAAGGTCATCGCAATCACGCCCAACACAATCCCCTGCTCCAAATTCATCGCCGCGCGAAATATCCCCCCAAACGCGGACAGAAGAAAAGGACATTCGTGCTAAGTTATTCGGAGATTCTTTGAAAAAGGGAACTGGTACCCCGGGAGGGACTCGAACCCACAACAAATGGCTTAAGAGGCCACTGCTCTACCAATTGAGCTACCGAGGCAACCGGCGGAAAGTAATCCAGAAACTAAAGGGTGGGGTCAATCCTTTTCGATCAGTGCAACCCAAGCTTAAAATGTTCTGTCACCCGGTGTCTTTCATATTCGAACTCTGATTCATCCAGTTCGCGACTCTTATCACGAAGGCTGAGCTGCGTGCCCCCAAAAGCTCGGGCTGATTCCGCCATATTCGAAAGGAGGGTGTTAATCTCAGTCTCCGCTGCTTTCAATGTGACCTGTGCGTCTTCATAAGATTTTTTGAGGGCTACCTGCTCCTTCCCCAATTTATCAAATTCAGACACAGCCGTTGCCTCGTTTAATATGGCATTTTTCAAAA
>JAPKDK010000370.1 GCA_028872645.1 Verrucomicrobiota bacterium | reverse complement strand
ATCCGAAATTACCGGCCCGATCATATGAAATTAGATTATAAGTGGCGCTACTGCCGCATCACCAAAAGCGATGTCCCTTATACGGGGAGTGCTGGCGAGGCGCGCGCAGCTGGACGTGAAAAATACAAGCTGTCTGGGATGCAGAGTTACTTCCTTGTCGGTGGCATCTGTGGTCCACGGGCCTTTACCGGCAGAACCGCGACCCACGCTTTTGGGATTCCCTCACGTCCCGCCCCGCAATCCGGACATGCCGCGATCAGTCACTGGACGCCAGATGGATGGGTGACCGTTTTTGGGGCACACTGGACGCACAACCATTTCCGCGGCCAGTGTGGTCTCGACTTCGAATTGGAATCGAGAGCGCGTAGCATGCCGGATGAGTATCACCAGGTCCACCGGGCGAACTGGCTCGGTGATGTCTTCGGAGAACCGATCGTTCACCGCATGAACTTCGGCGTCGGTGGCGGATTGTGGAAATCATTGGCTCACTATAAAAAATTGGCCATCGTAAAAGATGCTGATTTGAAAGCGCTCGCAGCCGTCGGTTCCGAGTTTGCGGAATCAAATGTCGCTGCGGAATCCCCCAATTCGGATTGGATTGAAGAAGAAGATGGGCCCCTTAAAAAGGTAGAGAAAGTATTTCCACAGGTTGCTTTAACTGAGTCCGACAAAACCATCACCACCGATGCAAACGGAGTCATCACCATCCCCGTCGCCGCCTGCTCGCAGCCACTGAGCACCGAGAAAATCCGCTTCATGAAAAGTTATGATGAGCAGTTTGTACAAATGCATTATAACCTAGCCGGCATTCGCCCCGAATTACGTTCCTATACAGTGACTCTTCCTGAGGCTGGAAAATACAATTTCACCGCTACCGTGGTAACCGTCACGGCGGAAAGGAGCTTCACAATCCGGGCAAACAGACGCAATATGCACGATGTTCCCGTGCCGCTTACCATAGGCGACTGGATGGAAACCGAGCCTGTGCCCATGGAACTCAAGGCAGGGAGAAACAAGCTTCAACTGACTCTGAAAGCTCCCAACAAAGGTTTGAGCATTAAGTGTTTCACGTTGACCCCCGTGAAGTGAAACAGATGAAACCTGTAATCTGTATCGTATGGATGCTGCTGATCCTAACGGCTAGCACCGCGCTGGCTGGTGGCAAGCACCTATTTATTCTCTCCGGCCAATCGAACATGGCCGGGATGAAGCCGGAAGTGTCATTCACCCCCACCGTCACTAAGGCGTTCGGCAAAGAAAACATCATCGTCACTAAGAGCGCCTATAGCGGGGCGTCGATCCGCAGTTGGGCGAAGTCGAACCACGAATTCCCTCCTCCAACGAGAGGCCGTGTGCCAAAGGTGAGGGGCCATTTTTACGAGACACTGATCAAGAGCGTAAAGGCCGCCATCAAGGACCAGTCGCTTAAGACAGTCACCTTCATCTGGATGCAGGGTGAATCGGACCTCAACAACACCGCCTACGACGCCTACCTTAAGGAGCTGCTCGAACAGTTGCAGACCGATCTGGCCTTCAAGAAGATCAACCTTGTCATCGGACGGATCAGCGACGCCGGACTTGATGTTCAGAAGAGGCTGAAGGGGCGTTTGACCATCCGCCGGATTCAGCAAGAGTTCGCCGAGGCCCATCCACGAGGAGCTTGGGTCGATACCGATGATTTGAATGATCGCAAGGTGGAGGACACGGTGGTCAACGATCTTCACTACACGAGGGAAGGGTATTTGACTCTGGGAGCCCGGTTTGCAGAGAAGGCGATCGCTTTGATCAAGAGCCCGGTCAAGGAGGGGGAGTGATCCTTCGATTCAAATATGAATAGGGAACCCTCGGCTGGCGGGGTGTTCTGTAGCGAGTGAGCTAGCGACCCTGCAATCAGGGATGACCGAGGGCCATCCTTTTTCGGCGGTATCTTCCTAAGATCCCGCATAAACCTCTAGATTGCAATGATAGGGGCGTTCGAGATTGATCATCAGAGCAACACGCCTCTGTTTGGTCATTGAGGTGATTGGGGCTAGCGATTTTCTTTGCTTAATTCCATTACTTTCATCGCAGCGTTGTGTCCGGGAATTCCGCTGACCGCTCCGCCTCGTTTGGCCGCAGAACCACAGAGGAAAATGTTCGAATTTTTCGTTTCGACACCCCATTGACCAACTTCCTCATCCGAATCGGCAAAAGGCCAAGAGAGGCCTCCGTGGAAAATGTTGCCTTTGGGAAGATGCACTTTTTGTTCGAGATCAAAGGCGCTCA
>JAPKDK010000369.1 GCA_028872645.1 Verrucomicrobiota bacterium | reverse complement strand
TTCCCCCACACTCCGTCCGTGCGCTTAAACCACGGACTACATCTCGCTTACTGCACCAACATCCATCGCGGAGAAAATTGGGCGCAGACGTTTGAGTCGTTGCAAACTCACACGCTGGCCGTGCGCGATTCCGTGGGGGTTGGGCAACCGTACGCCATCGGCCTGCGGCTCAGCGAAGTGGCCGCGCGGGAGTTGAGCGCGCCTGCCACGCTCGAAAATTTCCAGCAATGGTTGGCCGATGAAAATTGTTATGTGTTTACGATCAACGGTTTTCCCTTTGGGAATTTTCACGGCACGCGAGTGAAGGAACAGGTTTATGTGCCGGACTGGACTTCGCCTGAACGCCTCGAATACACCAACCGACTTTTTGATTTGATTGCCGCGCTTGTGCCCGATGGCGTGGAGGGGAGCGTGAGCACGTTGCCGGGGTCGTTCAAGGAATTCATCACCGAGCCCGCGCAGGAACAAGCCATTCGCGACAATCTCTGGAAATGCGTGGAACACATCGCCGCAGTGAGCGAGCGCACGGGCAAGGCACTGCACCTCGGCTTGGAGCCGGAGCCGCTCGGCTATTTTGAAACCAGCGCGGAGACCATTGCCTTCTTCGACCAGATGCGCGCGGAACATCCGAACGACGCGCGGCTCGCAGCGCATCTCGGCGTCAACTATGACACTTGCCATCTTGCTGTGGAATACGAGGAAGCGATCGACGCGCTTGGCGCATTCCGCGCGGCCGGCATTCGCATCAGCAAACTGCACCTGAGCGCCGCGCTAAAAGTCACGCCCGATGCCGACACCCGCGCGCGGCTCAAGCCCTTTGAGGAGGATGTCTATTTGCATCAAGTCATCGAACGCCAACCCGACGGCACCCTCACGCGCCATCGCGATTTGGACGCGGCACTCGCAACCCATTCCGACGCCACCGAATGGCGCATTCATTTTCACATCCCGCTGCACAGTCCGGATGGCGAATGGTTTGCCAGCACGCGCGATCACATCGACGGCGTGCTCGATGCGTTGCAAACTGATCCGAGCCTTTGCTCGCATTTGGAAATGGAAACTTACACGTGGGAAGTGTTGCCTGCGGAAATGAAAAACCTCACCGTCGTCGAGCAACTCGTCAACGAATACGACTGGACGCTCGCCCAACTGCGCGCCCGCAACCTCGCATGAAAACGCTACGCGCATTATTAGTCCTCGGCCGCGTGAGCAATCTGCCCACCATTTGGAGCAACTGCCTTTGCGGTTGGCTCATCGGCGTGGGGCTCAGCGATTCGTTTCGGATGGATTGGGCAATGTTCGCGTGGCTCGCCAGCGGGGCCACCGCGATGTATCTCGGCGGGATGGTGCTCAATGATGCGTGCGACGTTGCCTTCGATCGCGAGCATCGCCCCGAGCGGCCCATTCCCAGCGGGGCGATTGCGGAAAAAACGGTTTGGCATTTGGGCATCGGATTATTGGCGGCCGGCACGGGGTTGCTCGCGATTCCGGGCGGGGCCACGGCGTTGATGGCGTTGGCGTTGTTCAACTGCATTTTGCTTTATAACTTCATCCACAAAAAAACCGAATGGTCGCCGGGACTTATTGCGGTGTGTCGGTTGTTGCTCGTGGTGTTGGCAGCGTGTTTTGCGTTTGGCACTACGGGCGAACCGGTGACTTTCTTCGCGCACGTTCACAGCGGCGCGGCGGTGTGGACGGCGCTGGTTTTGTTTGCGTACGTCGCCGGCTTGAGTTGTTTGGCAAAAGTGGAAAGCGCGGATGGGCCGGTGCGGTATTGGCCGTGCGCGTTGATGGCGTTGCCGGTGATTTTGGCGTTAATGGTGAACGCGGGCGACGCGCGAAAAGAAGCGCTGCTGGTGGGAGCCATTTTGGTGCTGTGGGTGGTTCGCAGTTTGCGATCCACCTTTTGGGCCAAGCAACGCGACATCGGCCGCACCGTGGGCGGATTGCTCGCGGGGATTGTTTTAGTGGATCTCCTCGCCGTGGCCCACGCGCCAACGGAATTAGCGGCGGCGTTTTTGGGCCTGTTCGTGCTAGCCTTGGCCGCGCAGCGTTGGGTGCCGGCGACTTAGTTTGAATGCAGCGTTCGGCCTTTGAAGGTGAGTTCGGCGATGCCGGATTTGTCGAGGTGGCCGAGGCCCATTTCGGTCATTTTTTCGTATTGCTTGTAGGCGGCTTTGGCGAGGGGGAGTTTTAGTTTTTCTTCGTCGGCAAGTTTGAGGGCGATGCCGCTGTCTTTGGCGGCGTGGGCGGCGCTGAAGTAGCATT
>JAPKDK010000065.1 GCA_028872645.1 Verrucomicrobiota bacterium | reverse complement strand
AGCGCACGCGGTGGAATGCGCCGAAGCGCGCGCCGTTGCTTTGCCAGACGCGAAGACCGGCAACATACAGCTGGCCGTCGCGGGGATTGAAGCGGCCGCGCATGATACCTGAGTCAAACCGAAGCGGAAACCGTACCGCGCCGCCCTGCCATTGACCGTTAACTTCCTCTTTCATCACTTTGAAAAGACTGCTCTTCCCATAAGAGAGATGGAGTAGATCGCCTTTGAACGGCCCCCATTTATCGCTGGTGACCCAAGCCTGGCCACCGCTGGAATTGTCGACTTGATGGGGTAGCCACAAGAGCGGTTTGTCGTAGTCGTTCGGCACTTCTTTGCGGTGAGCGGTGTAGACGTGCCCGTAAAAGCCGCCAGGTTTAACAAGGTTTATGCGTGAAGAGGGGACCCAATTGCCTTCGTTGTCGGCACTAGTGAGCTCGCCCTTCGGGCCTACGCTCATGCCGTTTGGCGCGCGATGGCCGGTGGCGACAACTTCAAGCAGGCTGCCGTTTTTGGTGACTTTTACAAGGCAACCGTGATGAGGTACGGTTGCTTGGCGAAGGTTGCCGCCTTTGACGAAATAGAAATTCCCCGCCGGATCAGTGCTGAGGTTTAGGCAATATTCATGATAATGATTGCTGATGGAAATGTCGTTGTTAAAGTTCTCATAGAAATCCGCTTCGCCGTCTTTATTGAAATCATGAAAGCGGGTGATTTGGTCGCGGCCCAAAACATAAACCTGTTCATTCACAATCTTGAGCCCAAGCGGTTGAAACAAACCAGTGGCGTAGCGGCGCCATTTCAGTTCTTTTAACGCGTCGTCAATGCCGCTGATAATCCAAACATCACCCGTCACCGAGCACATTGCCGCCGTGGTGCCGTCCTTAAAAAAATCAAACCCACTGCAGCGGATCCATGACTTCCACGGGTTTTGCTCGGGGACGGTAATCGTATCAACCACGTACGCGCCTGGCGTAAGGCCCAGTCGCCCGCGCGTGGCGAGTGGTTGATTCCATTTCGGTTGGCCACCTTTGGTGAGATCGCCTATCGCGCGAAGCTTCGGTTTGGCGGTTGAAAATTGGGTCAATTTTTTAATCTCACCCTTGGGCCCGCTCCAAGTTCCAATGAGAAATTGGCTGGTTGGTTGGAGTGATTTCACTTCAGCGATGATGCGGCCATTTTGGATTTTCAATTTCACGCCTGCGCCAATGACAGCCGCGCCAGTCACGATGCCGTCTTTTTCCAACGTGACCATATTGCCTTCCGTTTTGCCTTCCGCGCCCGCTACTTCGCATAACACCAAACTCAACGGGCTTTTTGCAGGGCTGCGGGTGATTTCAAATTGCCGCGTGAAAACACCATTTGCGAACCCGGGGCTTTCCAGCACACCGGAGGCACCCACGGAATACGAGAGCACCACGTGATCGCCGTGAGTGTAATGCCCGCGCCACTTCGCCCATGTGCGAGGCAGGGGGCCCATCGAATACAAGTCGTTCCCCTTTTTGATCGGTGGAGTGGGCTCGACCCATTCACCTTTCGGTCCGGCCCATCCAGGGGTCATTAGTGTGTGGAATGCCAACTTACCCACAATCTTCGGCACGCCCTCAAGTCCATCGCGGCCAGCGGGAAGTTTGAGAAAGCCTCCAGTCCAACCTGCGGCCATTCGCAGGCGTTCGGTATCGAAACAAACAGAGGCATTGGGGCCGAGCTTGATATTGAGACCTTTGAGCGCGGGCCGCCAGAGTTTGCCGTTGAGTTGGGTTTCTAGCCCGTAAGCTTGAAACGGGCCGATGTCCATTTCATCCCACTTCGTGCGCTTTACGGGGCGCTTCTTGGTTTTTGGTTTTTTCGGCTTGTCCTGAGCAGCAGAAAGAGTGGGCGGACTAATCGCCCAAATAATCGTCAGGAAAAAACTCAAAAGCCGCATCTGCATTCCTTGCCAAATTCATAGGCAAATAGCGATAAAATAGTGCTGTCTTGCCTGTTGCCTTACCCTTCGCTACAACTTGCCGCCCTTGAGCAAACAGTTCTACATCACCACGGCCATCGATTATGTGAATGGCCAGCCGCACCTCGGGCATGCATACGAGAAGGTTATCGCTGACGTGATCTCCCGCGCGCGTCATTGCTTGGGCGAAGAGGCGTTTTTTCTCACCGGACTCGATGAGCACGGACAGAAAGTGCAACAAGCCGCCGAAGCCGCTGGTAAGGATGCACAAACATACACCGACGAACTGGCCGGCGACTGGCAGTCGTTTGTCAAAAAACTGGGCATCTCCAACAACGACTTCGTCCGCACCACCGATGCCCGCCATCAAGAGGTCGTCTGCGAAATCCTCCAACAGCTCTATGATGCGGACGAGTTTTATCAGGACGAATACGTTGGCTTTTATTCCGCTAAACAAGAAAGTTTTCTCACCGACAAAGATCGCGACGCTGATGGCAATTTCGCCCCCCTTTACGGCGAGGTGCAGGAATTGCGCGAGAAGAATTATTACTTCAAGCTCGGCCGGCATCAGCAATGGCTCATTGACCACATCGAGGCCAATCCAGAATTTGTCGCGCCCGATTATCGCCGCAACGAGGTGCTTGGGTTTCTCAAAAACAACACACTCGAGGACCTCTGCATCAGTCGGCCCAAAGAACGCCTCACGTGGGGCATCCCCCTGCCCTTCGATTCGGATTACGTCACGTATGTGTGGTTCGATGCCCTCACGAATTACCTCAGCATCCCCCGCGCGCGCGGCGAGGAAGCCGACTTATGGCCAGCCGACATTCATGTCATCGGTAAAGACATCCTCAAATTCCACGCCGTCTACTGGCCCATCATGCTCAAAGCCGCCGGCCTCGCCCTACCCAAACAAGTGCTCGTGCACGGTTGGTGGCAAAAGGATAATCAAAAGATGAGCAAAAGCATCGGCAACGTTGTCGATCCCGTGGCCGTCATCGACGATTGGGGATTAGATGCTTTCCGCTATTACGTCGTGCGCGAACTCGCTATTGGCCCCGATGGCAATTGGACCGACGAAAGCTTCGCCAACCGCTATCATGCCGAGTTGGCCAACGGCCTCGGCAACCTCGTCAACCGCTCCCTCTCAATGCTCACTCGATACCGCGAAGGCATCGTGCCACCGCAACACGATGAGCTCGCCGCCGAAGCTATTGCCGCACGCGACAAGTTGCTGGGCGAGCTGAAATCCAACGAACTGCAGGCGGGGTTGATGACCATCTGGAGTTTCATCGCACGAATGAACCAGTACGTCGACGAAACCGCCCCCTTCAAGTTGGCTAAAGACCCTGAACAGACCGAGCGATTGGGTGAGGTGCTTTACAATCTGGCCGAGGGGTGTCGGCTGCTGGCCATCTGGCTGCAGCCTTACCTCCCCACAACCAGCCACCGAATCATGGAGCAGCTGAATCATTCAACTGATTTGGCAAACCTAGCCGAGGAGGGTTGGGGCGGATTAAGCGCAGGCCACAATATTAATATGCCTGAAGCACTTTTCCCGCGACGGGATAAATGATCTACGCGAGCTTTATCAGGCCTTAAACGGATTAAGCCTGCCTATTTTACATCCCAAGTGTCATCGACCAGCTTTCGCAGTTCAGAAACTTTTCGGGAATTCACGCTGGCCAAGTTTTTCGCCTCAAAGGGATCCTTGGCCAAATGATACAACTCGACCTCACCGGTTCCCTTGGATCCTTTTCCTGCTCGCGTCACAACATTCTCTTTATGCGGTAGAATAAGTTTCCAGCCATTCTGAATTCCCCACCGGTAGGTGAGATTCTTGGCCGGGTTATGCGTATCCACGGCGTTGTGCAGAAAGATTTCGCCGTACAGGAATTTGCGTGCCTCAACGGCCTTGGCGTCCAGCAGATTCAGGCCACGCATGGCGGCGGTGGGTTTCATGTCGAGCGCGTGCAGCACGGTGGGCACCATATCGATACTGGAAACGGGTGTGGTGGACACGGCCGGCTTCACCGTGCCTGGCCATCGTACCATGATGGGCGTGCGGGTGCCGCCGTCGTATTGGCTACGCTTGCTCTTGAGGTCATAGCCGCGCCGCTCGGGGCTCTGAATCCAGCCATTGTCGGTGACATAAATAATAATCGTATCCTTGCCGAGTCCCTTCTTGTCGATATGACCGACAAGCTCACCCACGGTTTCATCGAACCATTCCACCATCGCGTAGTAGCGTGCTATGTGCGGTGAATCCACTTTGGCGGCGTATTTGTCGAACAACCGTTTGGGTGGGGTGTGCGGGGTGTGTGGCAGGAACGGGGCATACCAAATGAAAAACGGTTTTTTGCCTGCTTCATCAATAAAATCGTAGATAGGCTTCAATCCTTCCCGGCCAATCTTTAAGCCGACATCACCGTGTCGCCCGCCTCGCTTGGGATCACCATGAGTCATACCGTGGGTGAAGCCGCCGCGCTTGTAATTCCCCTGCCACCATTTGCCGCTCTGATGGCTGATATAGCCCTTCTTTTTCAGGATTCGTGGCAGGGTTGGAACCTTATCGATTAGCGCAACCTGTTCCTGAAATCGCTCGGCATATTCCGGTGATCGTTTGCCTTGCGGTGGAATGGGCGGCTCATTGCCGGTGATTTTGCTTTGGTGGGGATAGAGCCCGGTAATAATTGTGGCTAGTGATGGGCAGCACAGGCTGCTCGGAACGTAGCCGTGGGTAAATGTGAGGCTTTGTGAGGCAAGACGGTCAATGTGTGGTGTCTCGATAGTTTTATGCCCCATGAAGCTGTAATCGGTCCAAGTTTGGTCATCGGAAAGGATGAACACAATGTTGGGTGGTTTGGCAGCGGCAATCAGCGGAAGGAAAATAGTAAGGAGAAATAATACACGTTGCATGCGCAACTCGTAGAACAACTTTTTCGGCAGGGCAAGCAAAACGACTTGAGAAAGTGAGCCTCTTGGGTTAGATTGATTTCCGCCCACCCGGGCCGCGCAACGTTCATCGCCCCGGAAGGTAATCAAAATAAAATGGGGCCTTGCCTTCGATGCTGGCCGTCAGGCCTTGACTGGAAGTCTTAAGGCATCGATTGGGCCCCACCTAGGAATCATCGTTCCTTGGGCCAGTTTGCGCGGTTTGGGTTGGGTATTTTTTTGGACTGTGCCACCATCGGCGCGTGGCGGAGAGGGATTTATTCAATGAATCGGCAGCGGTCGATAAGCCAAAATCCGATCGCGCGGCCGATCATCGGCAGGCCCCACTTGCCGCCCGAATGCGCCCGCGCACGCTTGCGGAATACGTTGGGCAACAGCACATCCTCAAGCCCGGCATGTTGCTGCGGCGCGCCATTGAGGCGGATCGAATCCAATCAATAATTTTCTACGGCCCACCGGGCACTGGCAAAACTACCCTCGCGCAGATCATCGCCAACCGCACGGAAAACAAGTTCGAACGGCTCAGTGGCGTGGAAAGCAATGTGGCCGAAATGCGCCGCGTGCTTTCGGGCGCGGCTAATCGGCTGGAAAATACCGGACGCGCTACGGTACTGTTCATCGATGAAATCCATCGGTTCAACAAAGCACAGCAGGATGTGCTATTGCCCGATGTGGAAGGCGGCACGGTGAAACTCATTGGCGCGACGACGCACAACCCATTTTTCTTTGTCAACTCTCCGCTCGTGTCGCGCTCGCAGATATTTGAATTGCAACCGATTGGGCAAGCCGACATTCGCACGTTACTCAATCGGGCTTTGGCGGACAGAGAACGCGGTGTGGGTCACATTAAAATTAACGCCGATCCGGACGCGTTGGACCATCTCGCCATGATTTCCGATGGTGACGCCCGCAAAGCGCTCAACTCACTGGAGATTGCCACACTTACCACGCCGTCCGGTAAAGACGGCACCATCGCCCTCACGCTCGCCGTTGCCGAGGAGTGCATCCAAAAAAAGGCCGTGGTGTACGATGCAGATGGCGATCAGCATTATGATACCATTTCCGCGTTCATCAAAAGCATCCGCGGCAGCGATCCCGATGCGGCGCTCTATTGGTTGGCGAAAATGATTCATGCCGGCGAAGATCCCCGTTTTATTTCGCGGCGTTTGATGATTAGTGCCGCCGAAGACATCGGCCTCGCGGATCCGATGGCACTCGTGCTGGCCACCTCAGCCCATGCGGCATCGGAATTTGTTGGTTGGCCTGAGGCGCGCATCCCACTCGCCGAGGCCACCGTATATCTCGCCACTGCTCACAAGAGCAACAGTTCGTACGTCGCGATTGATGCGGCGCTGGAGGAAGTTAAAAGCGGTCGCACCATTCCCGTACCAAAACACTTGCGCGATTCGCATTACAAAGGCGCGGAGCAACTCGGTCATGGCGAGGATTACAAGTACGCGCACAATTACGACGGCCATTTTGTGGCACAGGATTACCTGGGGGTGGACAAGGTTTTTTACGAGCCAACCGAAGAAGGCGTGGAACAAAAAATCAAAGCGCGCGTGCTACACTGGCGCTCACTGCAGACTGAAGCCAAAAACCGCGATGGGAATTAAAGAAGAAAAAGCTGCCGTACGCGCGGAGATTAGCGCCTTTCGCATTTTCCCAGAAGAACGGATAATGGCTTCGGTAGCTGTTTGCAGCCGATTGCGTGCGCGGGTTGAATGGGGTTCTGCTAGCACGGTATTGCTTTACGCGCCATTGCCGGATGAGCTGAATGTGTTTCTGCTGATGTCCGGCGGGAAACGATTTTGTTTTCCACGTTATCAAGCCGACCGAGGTTATTCTGCGGCTTGGGTAAGCTCATCTGAGGCGTTGGTGCCGGGAAAATTTGGAATTGCTGAGCCGCCGGTCGATGCCATTGAGATACCCGCGTGCGAGGTAGATATTGTGATCGTGCCGGGGATTGCTTATGACATGGACTGCTATCGCCTCGGGCGTGGGCGCGGGTTTTATGACCGATGGTTAACTGAATTGGCCGGGCAAAAATTTGGGGTGGGGTTCGACCATCAACTTATTGAGAGCGTTCCGCGTGAGGAACACGATGTGCAACTCGACGGCGTGGCAACGCCCTCGTGTTGGGTCGAGGTTAATTAACGATCGAGGCGAGAGGCCCCTTGATTCTGGAAGCCGCGGGTCTCATTCCAGGGCCGGTCAGAATCGTTTGTTGAATATGAAGGTGTGCCGCAACCGCTGGCTGTGAGCATCATAAAACCAACAGCAATCAAAAGGCTGGTGATGACAAAGGTGGAGAGAGTTTTCTTCATGGTTGTTTCGGGGGTGTGGGTGCAGCGGGTTTTGGCGTGAGTTTGGGTAGCGGCACAGGAGCAGGGGTTGGGATGGGTTCGGTAATTTTCCCAGCTTGGCTGGCTGGGCGCGGGGGCAATGGTTGAGAAAGGGTAACGGGTCGTTTCATGAGGCCCTTTTTTATTTCGTCGGGAGTTTTTCCTAATTCTTCAAATGGTCTGAGGCTGGCCTCAGCTTTGACCAAGGCACCGGCGGATTCCTGCAGTTGTTTTGCATGGTCTGCTACATGTTCCTCGAGTGAAGAATTTTTTGCCTCCAAAGCCGCAATCTGTTTTGCTTTTTCAACAGCTTCCAGGTTAAGTGCGCCCAATTTTTCCTGAAGCTTTTCGGTGGCCTCGCTGGATCCATCTGTTTGGGCGGCAAGCTTGGATTCCGCGGCCGTGATTTTAACTTTTAAAAGATCCTGATCAGATTCCAGAGTGTCGTATTTCTTTTTCCCGGCCTTTGCGGCTTGATTGGCCTGAGTTAGCTCAGCGGCTAATTCCTTATGTTTCCCGGTGATTTCAGAAATCGTTTTATCACGATTCGAGATCGAAGCATCTTTATCGACAATCAGTTTGTTTTTTGTTTTTTGATCCAACGAAAGATAAACACTGAAACCCAAAGAGACTGTGAGCAGAATGAGCAGCGTAATGGTGGTGGCTTTCTTCATAGTTATTGAAACTTAACCAAGTCATCGTTCACCTGAAACTGCGCGCCAGCGGGGACTCCCAATCCTTCCGCTCGTTGGGCGATTGAAAGCCCGGTGTTAGTAGCGCTGAGCCGGGTTACGAGAATGCGTCCGATCAGTTTATTATTGCGGAACACATTGAGCTGATCTCCAATCTTTAATCCATGAGCAGATCCGCGGTTTAAAATTATCGAACCAGTCCGGGGGTCGACATTCGCAATTTTACCAACCTTGCCGCCTGCGGTTACGGGGGGTGCCTTCGGCTTCGTCTTCGTTGGCGGGTTTTTGATCTTATTCAGCTCGGTTGTAAGCGTTTGAACTTGTGCTTCTGCGGCGGCGAGGCTGGTTTGCGCAATTGTTGCTTCGTTGGCCTTGGCTTGCAGATTTTGACGTTCAGTCACCCAGCTTTGCTTTTCAGCATTCAGAGTGTTGTTCTCCTGCTGGAGGCTTGCAACTACCGCATCTTTGCTGCCGGCATTGCCCACGAGTTGATCGTATTGGGCCTTCTTAGCTTTGTGCTCGGCATCCTTATCGGTAAATTGTTTGGTTATCGCGGCTTTCTCCGATTCGACTTTACTTAACTTGCCGGTGGCATTGCTGGCCTCGCCTTTGGCGATGGCGACGGAGTCCATCAGCTCGCTTGTTTTGCCAGACTTGGTGATTCCAAAGAAGATTCCTGCGCTGGCGGCAAGGATATTCAGGCCGAGTATGATTTTTGTTAGATTAGCCATTTTGCGTCCCTCCGCTTCCCCAATAAACCACCAATATGCCCTGCTGTCAATGCGGGCATGACAGAAAAGTGCAGCTAATTAGGGTTTTGTGGCGGACTAATGGGCGGACTTGGCGGAAAAGGCAATACGGGGCCAAGGGGAGGCAAGTCAGTTTTAGAAGACAACAATTCCGAGCGCTTTTTTAATAGGCCAGAAACCGTGTGGCCGGGGATGAGATACGTCCAGTGCTCACCCGAAAATTTTTGATGAAGGGCCAATCGCATTTTGAGTTGTTGCTGTTGGTTTTGCCATTGGAGATCACGACCGTCTTTGTCCCCAGGTTTTTCGTCTTTTGCGGGGATGCGTTTTCCCGCGAGTTTAGCAACCACCGCAAGTTGCATTGGGAATTCACCCTCGGTATTGGGCTCGCCGAGGGTGAGGGTGTAGGTGAATTGATCTTCAGTACCCAGCGTGATGCGGGTGGCGTTGGTGCTGAGATTAGCGGCGACGCCGGTGAGCACGTCGTTAAAGGTGGGCGACTGCAGTGGTTGTGCAAAAGAACTGAGTTTGTCCTGACCCAAAACTTCGCCTTCCAGTGCGGCAACGAGCGTCCAATTAGTGGTAGTGTTTTCACGCACCAGCTTCCATGAGTTGGTGACCTCAGTGCCGGCGTAATCCACCGCCATCGAAAGCACATTGTTTACCTCAAAAAAATCCGTGCGATTAATCCAGTCCGCGGCATCCGCGTTAGCGTTGCTGAAGGTTTGATCTACAACCGCAGCGCTGGCAGGCTCGGCATCAAGCATTACAAAACGACGATCCGGGTAATTACCACCCTCGAAGGCCGAGGTGCCCCCTTCCCCACCCGGCGCGCTCAATTCCTTGCCTAGGTGAATGACTTTGATGGACTTACCGTCCGCCGCGAACAACTCAACCTGAGCGGCAGCCGTCTTACCAGCGCCGGGCTCGTCGAGGTGCAACCGTCCTAATTGACTTTTACCCGCGGGCACGCGCCGCAGGATTTTCATCGCGACGAGGTTTTTCACCACCCCCTCGATGCGGGCGGTGTCCGCCGGGTAGCCGCCGCGTTGCGCCACGGTCCAGTGGTCTGCTTTTTTCTCCACGCGCAAGGTGGTGATTTCTTTACCTTCGCTGGTGGTGAGGGTAATGGCGGCGATGCGGCCAATCTCCAGCCCGGCAAGGGGCTCGTCGCCCACGCCGGTGTTTTTAGATGAGGCGGGATCATCGGCAGGGCTGAAAATTATGTAGGCTGCGAGCGTGACCACTAGCAGCGTGATCATCGTGATAATTTGTTTACTTTTCATTATTAGGCGGCTGTGCGGCGGTGGCGGGCAATGGCAACGAACAATCCGAAAATGGCCACGAGCGCGGGCATAATCAGAATGTTGGCCCACTTGATGCGGAACTTGAGCGCATTGATTTCCTCGCGCAGTTCGCGTTTCTTTTCACGAATGGTTTTGCGTGCCTTATCCTGCGCGGCTTCCTCGGCGGCTTGGCTGTCTTCAAGCTTTTTGACATCCGCCTGACTGACTTGGAGTTGACCTCCGCCAGTAGCCAGCAGTTGGCGAATCTGTTCGTTGAGCTTACCTTTCACCTCTTGAACTTTTTTATCAGCCTCATCGAGTTCTTTCTCAAGTAGATCGATGTCTTTCTGCACCCGGCGCGTGGCCTTCTCGAGCATCCCATCGAGCAACTCCAGCGGGCGATCGCGTTGGGATTGGCTGCGCACACGGATGAGGTCATCATCGCCGGTCAAATAATCGGCGAGATTCATCACGAAGGCAAAGTTGCTGTTGCGGAATCCAACAAACTGCCCGAAGGCATCCTGCATCGGTTGGGCGGCCAATTGGTCGTTCAGCAAATCAACATCCCCAACCAGAACCACCACGGGCGAGGTGTCTTTTCGGACAACTTTGAGGGCGTTGTCTTTGGGCGCGGTGGCGTTAACGTCTGCAGGCGGCAGGACCACGGGATCGCCCTTCGGGAATGCAGTTGCAAAAGCGCCTGTGAGTTTCACCGCCAACACACTGGACTTTCCGCTACCTTTGAAGGTGCGCGCAATTTTATCCTGCGCGGCGGAAAAGCGAGGCAAAGGCAAAACCGCCGTAGCGTTGGTTGCCGTGCCAGCGGAAGTTTGGGTGGTGAGTCGCATCGCGTTGGTGGAGGTGCTAAAGAGATTAACTTGCACCAGCCCCTTGTCCGCCACCTTGCCGGTGAATGCGCCGGCGTGCAGCACGCTGACGGTGCCCAAATCCTGCGTGACGATTTCGGATTGACTGTGGCTTTTGCCAGGCAGCTCCACCCAAGTGGGCCACACTTCTGACCCGCGCGGATCCCGCCGGAACGGGCTGTCCATATCCGCCAGCACGTGTTGGTCATCAAAATACAAACCCCACGCGGGGAGCAATTTACTTAGCGTGGAGGAACTTTCTGAAGGGCCAAGGCCGCCCATCGAGCCGGCGGAAAACCCATAAAAAGGATCAAGGAAGGCAACTAATTTTCCGCCATTCAGCACATATTGATCAATGGCGAACTGGGCGCGTTCGCTGATTTTTTGCGGGTGAATAACCAGCAGCATATCAATACCACTCTCCGTGAGTGACATTTCCTGGCCCTCTTCGTTGCGTGAAATTCCAGTGGCAAAATCGACCGTGCGCACTTCATCGTATTCTTGTTGCAACAGGCGAATAAGCGCCCACGGCGGCCTTGGCTGCATTCCGCGTTGCATCGCCATTTGCGGCGGTATGCCGTGCGGAAGGCCGCCCATCACCTGCACGGAGGGCGGGGTCATAATGCCGATCACCACGCGGTTGTCTTCGGTTTTTAATAGGCGAGTGATGGCGCGTGAGATTTCATATTCCAGCGTTACTTCTGAGCGCAGTGACATCGATCGGCCACCCTGCCCAGAGACGAGCAAGTCAACTTTCTCGGTACGATCGGCGTAGCTGAGCGAGAGGCCAAGATAAGCAAACTCCTGAGGGCCAATGGGGAATTTTTCGATGTTGTCCTTGATGGCCTGATCTTCCTCCGGCGAATCCGGCTGCACATTGATCAAGTGAAGCAGCAGCGACGCGTTATCTCCCTTAGCCATCTTGCCCGCTAAGCCAACGTATTCCTTGAGCATGTCTTCCACGCGTTTCGCGTAGCGGCTGAGGTTATTGGGCACGCGCTTGTCACGGGTTCGGTACAGGCGCACCTCAAGCTTGAAGGCATCGGGTTCCGTACCGCGGTCGTCACTCAAGCGCAGCAGAATTCGTTCAGTGCCCTCGGATAATGAATAAATATTTCCTTCGGTGAGATCAGCCTTCCATCGCAGTTGCGAGGTGGTGGCATTTGTGCCCACCAAAATGAGTGCGCCCACGGCGATGAAGCCAATGGAATAGGCGAAATTTCTCGCCGTACGGGATTCCTGCGCACCGCGGACTATAACGCTGGTGACAAATAGAGCGAAGGCAATTACCGACCCAAAGAACAGAAGGTCCC
>JAPKDK010000064.1 GCA_028872645.1 Verrucomicrobiota bacterium | reverse complement strand
CCTCGTCGCCCTCGGCGATGCCGGTGTGGTCGCCGAGAATCACTGCGCCCACTTCCGTCTCCTCGAGGTTCAGCGCGAGGCCCATCACGCCGCCGCCGAAGTCGAGCATCTCGTTCATCATCGCGCCGGTGAGGCCTTCGATCTTCGCCACGCCATCACCGATCTCGCGCACCACGCCCACATTCTC
Organism: Verrucomicrobiota bacterium; assembly: GCA_028872645.1. Taxonomy (GTDB): domain Bacteria; phylum Verrucomicrobiota; class Verrucomicrobiia; order Limisphaerales; family UBA1100; genus JACNJL01. The sequence continues at coordinate 12,066 of JAPKDK010000064.1, read as the reverse complement.
GCGCGCCACATCTGTTTTCGCGCCGGTGATTTGGGCTTCAATATCCTGCAGTAGGTTGCTCATAATTTTTCGTCGTTAAACTGATTAAAAACTTTCACTCAAAGTGGCCAAGCGCGTCTTCACGCTGCCATCAAAAACATCATCGCCAATCTTCACCCGCATCCCGCCGATGAGATCCGCGTTCTCCGCAAACTCAACCGTCACCTCGCCGCCCTTCAAGCGACCGAGACTTTCTCGGATATTTTGCTGCTGCGCATCCGTCAACGCCACCGCGCTCTCTACGCGCGCGCTGCGGCTGGAAACATCCAGCTTCACCAACCGCTGTAGCTCCTGCAAAATGCCGAAATACCCCCGCGGCTTTTTCTCAATCACCAACGTCACCGCCTGCCGCACCCGCTCCTCCGCGAGTTGGCCCTCGACTTGGCAGCTCTTAAAAAGCTGCTTTGCGCCTCGGCGGGATTGTTTATTGCCCTTCATTAAATCAAATTAAGCGGCCAATTCCTTATTTGTCTCGTCGATCAAGCGTTGCTGATCCTCACTGGTGAGCACCTTGCCGCTGACCTTCGCCGTGGTCTCCACCACCAACCGGCCAATCTCGGCCTTCAATTCCGCCATCATCGTGTCGCGATCCGCCGCGGTAGCTTCGCGGGCTTTGCGGATAATTTCCTCCGCTTGCTTCACCGCCTCCTGCGCCTTGGCCTCGCCCACTTTCTCAGCAGCAGTCCGCGCTTCATCGATCATTTCCTGCGCCTTCGCGTTAGCGTCGGACAAAATCTGATCCTTCGCTTCCTGCGTGCTCGCCAGCTGGGCCTTGATTTTATCAGCATTCTCAATGCCCTCGGCAATCTTTTGTTTGCGATCCTCCAGCACCTTCAGCACCGGCGCATAAGCAAACTTCTTCAACGCCAATGCCACCACCAAAAAGGCAATGCACTGCGATGTGAAAAGCTGCCAGTTGACGCCAAAGTCCTTGGCGATTTGCGCTGCGGCTCCGCCGCCATCTTCTGCGGCTAATAAGATCAAGTTTTCCATTTCAAAAATTCAGTTTGCCGGACGGGCGAACCCGTCCGGCAGTTGATGCGTTACTTCGCGAGGAAGATCGCAATAAACACAATACCTTCAGCCAACGCGGCGAAGATGATCGCCTGCGTCCGGATTTCGCCGGCGGCGCCGGGGTTGCGCCCGGTGGCCTCGGCGGCTTTCATACCCACCAAGCCCACGCCAATAGCAGAGCCGAGGGCCGCGAGACCCACGTGTAGTGATCCAGTAATTACTGCAAACATAATCTTGTCCTTTCGTTTTTTAGTTGTTCCCAGCGGCCTCCACAGACATGCGTGGTCCGACCGCCGAAATTTTGTTTAGTGCGCGTGTTCTTCGCTGTGGTCGTCGTCGTGCTGTTCGCACATCAGCGCGGTGAACACCGAGGTGAGCAGGGCAAACACCAGCGCCTGCACAAGGCCCACCAAAATTTCCAGTAGATAAAACGGCAACACCGCCAGCCAACCAAAGTATGGCCCGCCGAGCTTCATCACTGTTTCCAAAATATTTTCACCGGCAAACACGTTGCCATAAAGCCGGAACGTGAGCGCCACCGGCCGCACGCCGATGGACACGACTTCGATCAGCCCCACAAAGATGAACACGATCACCAGAAAAATTCCGAAGAAACCCGAGCCGTGCCCTTTGACATTAAAGATGTGACCCAAAAATCCGCCCGCGCCAATCGCCTTGATGCTCCAGAAAAGCCACAGCACCATAAAGAGCGCCGCCATTGCGAGGGTCATATTGAGGTCTGCATTCACTCCGCGCATCAGCGGCTGGGTGAAGTGGCCGTGCTCGTCCATCCCCCAGCCCATCGTGCCCATTCCGGGAATGAGGCCGAACCAGTTGGAGAACAAAATGAAAATGAAGATGGTGCCGAAGAACCAAAACGTCTGCTTTACCATCTGTGGCCCCACGATGCTCTCGAAAAATCCGTAAAGTTCTTCCACGAGATACTCCACAAAATTTTGCAGGCCGGACGGAATCAACTCCACCTTGCGCGTGGCCAACTGCGCCACGATGATAATCCCAAACGCCACGATCATCGTGACAAACATCGAGTTGGTAATCTGCAGCGGGCCCACCTCGAAAATAACCGGCGCATTGGGCGAAAGGCCCTCGGCGTGTTCCGCGTGGTCGCCGTGAGTGGACGCAGAAGGGCCTTCCTCATGGCTCACGGGCTTGTTCTCGTCAGAAGACGGTTTTTGGGCCAGAACCAGAGGGATCGCGAGAAACAGGAACAGGGCGACTAAAATCCTCTGCATTTGCATCAAAATAGTGCTTTTTGCGCCCAAAACAGGCGAGGGAACAATCTAAAGCGCGGCCAAAATAGAGTGTGTGAAACTTTTCACAAGCTTTTTCTGGAAAAATTGTGAATTAGTTTTTTAGAACGGTTTTTCAGGGCTCAATCGCTTGTCATCTTTCGAAGGGTTCAGGCGATGAGCCGCACCAATTCTTTGGCTTTGGTTTCGGCGCCATCGAGCACGCGATCGAGGGATTCTTCGGTCACGTCGTGTTGAGTGAGGACTTGTTGCTTGAAGTGGTCGCGCCAGATTTCGTCTTCCTGCGTTTCCAGATCGTGCACATAAAAAATCGGGTCTGGCCGCAGCTCGCTGTCCGGATCATTCTGGGCGCTGATGGCGGCGGTGATATCCTCGGGCATTCCCCATTCGTTGCAAACCAACGCGCCCAGCTCGGCATGATCCCAACCGAAGGCCTCCTTTTCCAATTCGTGCAATGGTTTTTCGCCCGCGGCGGAGGCTTGATAAATTTTGGCGTACTCGCGCCCTTTGCTAGCGGCGATAATCGGCACACTGAAGTCTTCCAGAAATCCCGCCGAGAAACACAGCCCCGCCAGGGGCGGCGCGGTGATGTCGGCTAGCTCACGGGCAATCACTGCGCGTCGACCGGCGCGTTGCCAAAAGGCGGTCATGTCCAAATAATTCGGCACGTTGTCGGGCACGGCCATTTTAGCGCCGAGCATCATCACGATGCGTTCGAGTTCGGATTTGCCGAGCATCGTCACCGCGTGGTCGAGGCTTTTGATGGGTGTGCGCGGCGCGTAGGCGGTGGAGTTCACCGTGCGCATCACGCGCGAGGTGAGGTCGGGGTCGAGCGCCATCACCTCGGCGATGTGCGCCGAGGAAGCCCCGGGCTCGCGCAAGCGTCGCAATGCCTCGAAAATAGTTTTGCGAAACTTGGGCAATTCATAGTCGCCCAAAATATCGTGCAGCCGCGCGTGGGGATCTTTGTTTTTGAAAAATGAAAACATCGCTCAATGCCCGCGTGAAGCAAACTTGGTGGCGAGGATGGACAACAACGCGCCCAGCCCCAAATAGCCGAACGCAATGTGCACGATCAGAACCATTTGCCCAATCGCCGAAGTGGGTGACACGTCGCCGTAACCCAACGTGGTGAAGGTGACGACGCTATAATAGAGGTAGCGAATGAAGCCGCCGTCGAGATCACCAATGTTTTTCAAATGGCTCGCACCTTCCGCCGGCGCGGCCCATTGATCGAGCCCCCAATAAATGAAGGCGAAGAGCAATACGTTGAACGACAAAAACAACCCCCAACGCGCCAGGCTGCGGCCGCAGTCGCTCGTCCATTTCCACGCGAAATAAACACAGCGCGTTATCCGACTTTGGTGTTTGTATTCGTACAGGAAATTTTCATCGATGATGTGCTGTCGCACGAGGTACGCGCCGGCGAAGTCGATGTCGCGGATGTCCGCGCCGATCCAATCAGCTTTTGTGTAATTTTGAACCTCGCGGAGCTGCGAGCCGCGCAATGAAGTGTTGCGGAAATTCACGCCTTGAATATTAGTCTCCCGTAAATCAGCATCGCCTAGATCCGCCTGATCAAAGTCCGTGCCTTCGAGGTCCGCTTCATACAACCGGCATCGGGACAACTTGGCCGCACGAAAATCCACGTTCCGAATTTGCGCCTCCACAAACGTGGCGTCCTCCATTTTTGCGTGATAACAATTCGCATCCGTGAAATCGGTCATGCCGAACCCCGCCTTGAAGGCTTGGCTTTCGGTGAGATTAGCCCCACGAAATGTGGTGCCGAGGAATTCCGCACCATCCAAGGTTGCCTTATATAATTTAGCTCCATCGAAGTTGGCGCTAGGACAGCATGCGTTGGAAAGATTGCACCTGCTCATTTCGCAGTCAGAAAAGTTGCAGCCCGTCAAATCCAGTCCCGAGAGGTCCGCATCAGTAAACCGCACGCCACGCAAATCAAGCAGTTTCGGCCCCAAGGGCTCGCCCGTTTCCTTGGCACGTCGCAACGCGTCAATGATGTCTTCCGCTGATTGGGTGGCCTCCATCGCTACGGGACGATACTGCCGTCCCTTTGAATTAACCTAAACCCGACCGGCCAATTCCTCAAGCAAAATGCACGTTGCCAGCCCCACCCGCGTGCCTTAACCTCCCGCCCGTGCCCGCCTCGACCGCCAAGCCCAGCAGACCCAGCCAAAGCGCCGAAGATTATCTCGAGCGCATCCACGAACTTATCGAAGCCAAAGGCACCGCGCACGTGGCCGACATCGCACAGTCACTGAAGGTCGGCCAACCGAGCGTCACCAGCATGGTGCAGAAACTCGCCGATGAAGGCTACTTACGCTACGAAAAATATCGCTCCATTACCTTAACCGATGAAGGCCGCGCCGTGGCGTTGCGCATCCGCGACCGCCACATCGTGCTCGCCAATTTCTTCACTCTCTTCGGCCTCGATGACGAAACCCAAGCGCGCGACATCGAAGGCATCGAGCACCATCTCAGCCCCGACACCCTCCAAACCTTCGCCGACCTCACCGATTTTTTCCGGCAAAACCCTGGGGCCCTCACCGAGTTTAAAACTTCGCGCAAAAAATAATCCGCAACAATGACCCCCACCTTCGACCGCCTGCTCGATCTCGCGCAGACCGAAGTGCAAATCGCCATCGACGCCCTACCCGACGAACTGCGCCCCGCCGCCGAGTCCGTGCCGGTCATCCTTGAGCCCGCTCCCAACGCCGGTTACGTCGCCGATGGCATTGCGACCGACACCCTCGGCCTGTTCCTCGGTGAATCCATGGCCGACCCGCCCAGCAGCCACCCCCAACCCACGCAAATTATTCTCTTCCTAGAAAACCTCTGGCAATTCGCCGAGCACGACAAAGCCATTTACCTCGACGAAGTCCGCACCACATACCTCCACGAACTCGGCCACTACTTCGGCTTCGATGAGGATGACCTGGAAGAACGCGGGCTGGAATAATTTGGTTGAGGGTTGAGGGGAAGCCAATTTGTATTTAGAGTTTCGTCCACGGAATTTCTTATGAGCTGGATTGATATTAGTGTGCCCCTGAAAAACGGAATGGTCCATTGGCCCGGCGACCCCGCGTTCCAATCGCGCCTTGCCAAAACCCTTGGCGACGACTGCCCCTGCAACCTCACCCACCTCGATATGAGCGCCCACACCGGCACGCATATGGATGCCCCACGCCATTTCATTGCCGACGGAAAAACAATGGAAACGATGCCCATTGACGCCGCCCTCGGCCCCTGCCGCGTCATTGAAATCTACGACGAGACCGCCATCACCGCCGCCGAACTCGAACCCCACCAACTCCAACGCAACGAACGCATCCTCTTCAAAACCCGCAACTCCACCCGCAGTTGGCAAACCGATGGCTTTGATGAAGACTTCATTTACATCACCCAAGACGCCGCGCGCCATCTCACCGCGTGCGGGGTAATGACCGTGGGCGTCGATTACCTCAGCGTCGGCGGCTACAAAAAAGACGGCGTGGAAACCCACGTCGAACTCCTCGGCGCCGAGGTTTGGATCATCGAAGGCCTAAACCTCGCCGCCATCGCCCCCGGCGAATACGATCTCGCCTGCCTCCCCCTCAAGCTCGTTGGCAGCGACGGCGCCCCCGCCCGAGCCATCCTCCGCCCGCGCGAATGAAAATCCTCATCATCGGTTGCGGTTACGTTGGCTTGCCCCTCGGGCAAGCACTCGCCCGCGCGGGTCACGAAGTCCACGGCGTACGGCGCACGGACTTCACCGCCGAAAACATCACGCCGCATCCCTTCGACATCACCACGCCCAATGCTCTCGATGCGTTGCCGCGTGATTTCGATTGGATCATCAACACCGTGTCCTCCGCGCGCGGTGATGCCGAGGTGCATCGCGCGGTGTTTGTGGATGGCACAAAAAATTTGCTCGATTGGCTGGGCGATTCATCGGCGCGCGTGCTCTTCACCAGCAGCACCAGCGTGTATCCGCAAATCGATGGCGAATGGGTGGACGAAACAAGCCCCGCCAAACCCGAAGGCGGCACCGCGCAAAATCTCGCCCAAGCCGAAGAGTTATTTTTGAACGCGCCGCAAGCCGCCACCGTGCTCCGCGTGGCAGGGATTTATGGGCTGGAACGGGGTTATCTTTTTCGCCAATTCCTAAAAGGCAAAGCCGTGCTCACCGAGGGCGGCGCGCGTTGGATGAATATGATTCATCGCGACGACGTGGTAAGCGCTATCCTCGCCGCGATGAAAATCGAGCCAAGCATTTACAACGTGGCCGATGACGAGCCGGTGACGCAGCACGAATTTTTTAAATGGCTCGCGCAGCGTTTGAGCAAGCCGATGCCGCCGGACGGGGAACAAGTTTCCCGCAAGCGGGTGGCCACGAGCAAGCGTGTGCGCAATGCGAAGCTCAAGGCGGCGGGGTGGCTACTGCAATTTCCGACTTTCCGCGAGGGCTACGAAGCGTTGCTCCGTGAAGAGTAGGGCAAACCCGAAGGCTTACCCTACCCGACACGGAACGAAATGCGCGCGATGAAGTCCGGGCCGAAGGCGTGCTGCAGCCGTTGCAAGATTTCGTGCCGACGATAGCGCACAATTTCACTGAGCCACACGTTGCTGTCCACGTTTACAAACAGCGTGCCTTTGTGAATGCCGGCGGGCTGCGCGTGCGCGGTCACGGAGGGGTCGATGAGATTTTTCCAAACCTTGGCAACCTCCGCCTCGCGCCGCCGTTGGTCGAGCCCGAGCCGTTTCAGCAGCGCGGGCATCAGGTTGCCGGCGGAGCGCGCGCGATCGGCGCGGGCGCGTTCCTGTTCGGTGAGGTCGATGCCCCGCCACGCGGCGAGCACACGCCGCGCCGCTCGCGTGGGTGGTGACGCGCTCATCGCTTGAGTTCGTTTGCCTTGCACAACGCGCCGAGTGTCGGCCAATTATCTTTCATCACGAAGCTCACGTTATCCAAACTTGTGATTGCCAATTCGTTGCGAACTTCACGGGAGCAACCCGTGAACAGGCGCGAACAAATCAACGTGCTGTTAATAAGAGACAACGCTTGAAGGCTTGACCGCACAAGCTGCTGTGTGGTACTTCTTGAATAGCCACTACATGTGGCCTTTCTGCCAAGGAGGTTTGGGATATTTGACTGATGCGCTGTCCGAAGTGCGAATGTATTGAGGACAAGGTGATTGATTCGCGCTCGTCCAAGGAGGGGGCAATTATTCGCCGCCGCCGCGAGTGTGCCCAGTGCACCCATCGCTTCACCACCTACGAACAGATTGAGCACCAACGAGTCATGGTGGTGAAACGGGATGGGCGTCGTGAGGAATTTGCGCGGGACAAACTGCTCTCGGGTATTTCCAAGGCCTGCCAAAAACGCCCCATCAGTCAACAGGTCATTGAGGACCTCACGCAGGGTATTTATGATTCGATATCAGAAAAATACTCCGAAGAGATCCCCGGTATGGTGATTGGAGAGGCGGTGATGAACGGCCTCCGCGAAATCGACCAAGTGGCCTATGTACGATACGCGAGCGTGTACCGCCGCTTTGAGGAAGCCGATGACTTCGTCCAAGCCGTAAAGAAACTCGAAACAAAGCATGATTCAGCTACATACCGACTGCCTGGTTTTTGAAACCTCCGAGGGCGAAGCCATCCCATGTTCAGCACAGGACGTCACCGTCGAATTACTCGGCGATGCCGCACACGAGCTGGAACCGATGCTCGTCACCGAAGCCGCCGAGGCGGTGCTCTATCATTTCAAAGTAGACCTCAATCGCAACTCCGTTTCCGTCGGTGAATTCACTCTCGCATTGGAACGCATCCTGCGCGGGTTCGGTTTCAAGGTAATGGCCGCCGACGATTGCAATGATGACGCCGCCGAAACCAATTTACACGACCTCGCCCATCAAGCCGGCGAAGGATTGGAGATGGTTTTCTTCTGCACACTGCGCGACCAAATTCACGCCGACCTCCACGGCAAACCCGAATTGCTCCGCGTGAAGGGTTTGCGCGAAGCGGTCAAAAAACTCACCGGCGCCAAGCAATGGAGCCCGCGCTGCCAGAAACTCAACGATCAAATCGTCGATTACCTCCGCCACATCGTTTCCAAGCATCAGCAAAAAGCCAAGCTCACGCTGATGATTGTGTGATGACGCTGTTCGAAAAAATCATCGCCCGCGAAATTCCCGCCGACATCGTCTACGAAGACGACCTCGTCCTCGCCTTCAACGACATCAACCCGCAAGCCCCCGTACACGTGTTGGTAATTCCCAAAAAAACCATCCCCCGCATCGCCGAAGCGGAGCCTGAAGATCATCAAGTCCTCGGCCATCTGATGCTCAAGGCAAAAGAAATTGCCGATGATCTCGGCCTGCACGAAAACGGATTCCGCCTCGTTATCAACAACGGAAAAGATGGAGGCGAAAGCGTGCCCCATTTGCACCTGCATATTTTGGGCGGGCGGGCGATGACTTGGCCGCCGGGATAATGGGTGGGACGAGTTCCGCCTCGTCCCATTTATAACATTTTGAAATGGGGCAAGGTGGAACTTCCCCCTCCCGGGTAGGGCGCGCTCGGAGAGCACGCTTTACCTTTTCTTCAACGACGCAAGATACTCAATCAAGTCCACCAACTCCTCTTCCTTCATTGTCAAATACAACCCCGGCGGCATTAACGAAACTGGCTGTTGCTCGCGGCTTTTCACATTCGCCTTCGCGTGTTTCGTCACCGCGCCGGTGGGGCCTTTCACGGAAATTTCATCGTCCGTTTCGCTTTCGATAATGCCGAAGGCGGCGTTGCCGTCTTTCATCGTCACCAACCACGCCTCGTAGCCGAAAGAAATCCCCGCGCTCGGATCGAGGATTGCCGCGTACAATTCCTCTTTCGGCAACTTATCGCCAATCTCTGTCAGCGCCGGCCCCACTTCGATGCCTGCATCGCCCACTTTGTGACAACGCGCGCATTGCACCGCTTCGCGCAAATAAATCTTCGCCCCCTTGGCGATGTCGCCTTTGTGTTTCACCAACTCCGCCACCGGCGGTAACGGCTTCGCATTTGCTCCGAAAGGCGGCGGCAACACCTTCGCCGCCTCCGCCTTAATCGCCGGCCAACGCACCGTGCTCAACGCAAGACTCGCGGTGAACTTCGCGTTCTGCGGCAGCTTCCCATCCTTCGCCAAGCTCAACAAATGCTTCGCGCCCGCCTCATAATTCGCCAAACCTTTCACCGCCTCCTTGCGCACATTAGCGTGCAACGTGATATTCACCACCAATGGCGCGAGCATCGGAATGACGCTTGGGCTATTGCTGTTCCCCAACGCCTTGGCCACGGCGGCGGCTTGTTGGGCGTCTTTGCCTATGAGCAATGCGATCACCGCTTTTTTCCCATCACCCGCCAACACCATTCCCATTGCCTCCACACCGGCGGGGTCATTGGGATGCTTCACCGCCACCGCCAGCAAATCCGACTCGCGGCCTTTCACTTGAAATTTTTTAATCAACGCCACCGAGCGCGCCTCACCCCGCACCGCATCGAGCACTTGCCCCAATCGCTCCTTGAGCGCGGGATTGGAATTCACCAAAGCCGAATCCAACCGCCCCAACGCCCCAATCAACGTATTCACCTGCTCCGGCGGCAAAGGATTTGCAGCAGATAGATTGCCGGCCAAAAACAAAATGGCGATGAACAGTTTCACGCGGACATTCTAACGGGGCGTGTTAAAAATGAAAGATACAGATTTCAAGGATGCGCACAGATCATAACCCAATCCGCGGTCATCCGTGAAATCCGTGTCTGAAAAATGCGCTACAAACCCAGCGCAATGCGGGCGAGCGCATCATCCTTCTCTTTGCTCTTGGGGATGAAATCCAGCGCGCGGAGATAGCGCGGCTTCTCAGCCTCGGTGGTTTTCTTGCTGAGGATGATGTCCGCCAGATACTTGGTGCCGTGCGTGCCGCGGTTGCGCCAGACGATATCGTTGGCAGCAACGGTTCCGAGCTTGGCACTCTTCACCCAGGCATCAAAGAACTTGTTCTCCTGCTTGTCGGCGGCGAGGCCGAGGGCCTCGAGGTACCACCGGTCCTTGCCGTCGTGGGCATCGGCCAGTTTGGCCCAGAGTGCCGGGGCTTCGTCGCTCTGATGATGGCGCAAGGCGATCAGACATTCGCGACGCACCAAAGCGCTTTTATCATTAGCTAATTCTCGGATTTCCGGGATGACATCCAGCTTGTGCTGACGTGCAATACGCAGGGCCATGCCGCGAATGTCGTCATCCTTATCCTTAAGGGCCAATCCTACGGCGGCTTTTTGATTGCCCTTGATCTGCGAAAGCAGCCACAGGGCACGAGCGCGAAAACGGGGGTTGTCGTCACCGGCCAGTTTCAATAGCGCGGACTTTGCACTGTTCTGTTTTTTGTGCAGTTCCATCCAGGCAACGTAACGTACTGCATGATTTGGATTTTTAATTGCTGCAATAAGGCCGTCTATGGTTTTGAAGTTCTGTTTAGGCAGCTTGTAGCCTTTGTGGCCCTTAGGGGTGACGCGGAATAGACGCCCGCGGTCAAGGTCGCGCATGTTATGGCCGCCCACGCCGGGGTCGTACCAGTCAGCCACGATCAGTGAACCATCAGGCGCCACCTTCACGTCGGAGGGGCGGAACCATTTGTCACGCTTAGCGCCATCAAGGATGTTCACGATACTCGCCGAATAGCCTGCGCCACTGCGTTTCACGGGATATGCGCGCACGATACTCGGACCGGCATCGGTGTGGATCATCTGGCCCTGAAATACTTTGGGCAACAGGTCTCCCTCATAGACGCAGATGCCTGTGGGCGATCCTGCGCCGGTTTGGAGCAGGTTGGGCATCACACCCGGATCGTTGAGATGCCAATGCCGATCAGGCACGGTCTTTTCCATGTTGGTGCGTTTGGACCGCCAGCCCGCGCCTGTGAACTCATCCTTATAGCCGTAGTTGCCATACTCCATCACGTAGTTGATGCGCACGCCGCGGTTTCCGTCATCATCATTGTCGCTCTGCCAAAGGGTGCCGAAGCTATCGACGGTGACCATCCAGTTATTGCGGAAATTCCAGCCCAACGTCTCCATCTCGCTGCCATCAAGTTTGCAACGAAACACCATGCCCTCCTGATACGGTTTGCGATTGGCGGTTACCGCATTGCCGGCAAGGTCGGTCACAGTATTACCGTCCTTGTCCTTGAGCTGCTTGCCTGCGTTGCCAAAGTTGAAATACAACCGCCCATCCGGACCAAACATAAACTGGTGAATCCCATGATCGTGCTGCGAACCGCTGATGCCCGAAAAAAGCGTCTCTTTTTTGTCGGCCTTATCGTCTCCGTCCACGTCGGTAAACACCTGCACCTTGTCCAGCGCGCTGACAATGACCCGCGTATTTTTACCGTCGGGCGTACCAAGCACACACACGCCGTGGGCTGAATCGATATCGCGGCCCTGATAGAAAATCTTCTTCGAGTCCGCTTTACCATCACCGTTGGTGTCCTCAAGTATAAGAATAGTGTCACCCTCGGGGCGTTTACCATTGTGTCGGCGATAGTTGATCACCTCGCACACCCACACACGACCGCGATGATCAATATCGATGTTCGCCGGGCTAAGCATCATTGGCTCAGCAGCAAACACCTCCGCCTGCAACGCCGCATGCACATCGAGATTTTCAATCGCCTCTTCCGGCGTGCGCCCACCAACGGCTTGGCCACCA
>JAPKDK010000368.1 GCA_028872645.1 Verrucomicrobiota bacterium | reverse complement strand
CCCATGGACGCAATGCATCGAGCTTCATTGATTCGCGCCGCTCGGCGAGCAGTTGATTGTAGAGCGGCATCACCAGCGTTTCCACAGCTTCGTGGAATTTGAAGCAATCGTCCGGCTGATAATCAAAACGCCCCTTTGAGAGATGCTTGAATTCGCGGTAATCCTTGAAGCCTGCGTTGGCCGCGATTTGCACGCGCAGCGCCATCAATTTTTCAAACTGCTCATCGCACGCGTCGGCCACTTCGAGGCGTTTGTTGGCGACAAGTTCCCATGCTTCCTGCCGCAGCGCGCGATCGTTTTCCTGCAAATACACACCCATCTGCACGAGCGTTTTTTCCTCGCCCTGAAAATCAACCGTTAGCGCGCCCATCATTTCCTGATATTCCTGGCCGAGCTTGGTCTCCTGCGTTTCCAGCGGCACGTTTTCTTCGCGGAACAATTCCACGTACGACGCCCAATCGCGATCGAGCACTTCGTAGCGAGCCTCCGGCAGATTGCCACGCTGGGGATGTTCCACAAATAATTTGGACAATTGGAAGAATCCCTCCTTCATGCCCGGCTCAATGTTCTCCACAAAATCGAGGTAGCCTTTCTTCGCGTCTTCATTGGACGTGTGGCAGGTCATGGCGATGTAACGGCGCGAGCCATCTTCATCGAGGATCGCGCTCAACTCGCTGACCTCCAGAATCCACGCCTCGAGATCGGCCACGGATTCGCAACCGCCGATGCGCTCAGCGAGTTGGTCAAAAAACGGCTCGATGACTTTCCATTTATCGAGCTTGAGGTCCGCTGGCACGAAGGTGCGCGGCTTATATGGGGCGAGTTTTCCAAACGGCAATAATTCCATGCGCGGGACGATGGCAAAATGCCCGCCAGTTGCGAGCCAAAAATCAGTCAACCTCAATCGAGCCCGTACTTCTCAAGCCAACTTTGTGGCAGCGTTCCGAAGGAGAGCAACCAGTCATTGAACTGCTTGAGACTCCAGCCACGGCCTTGCACCAACCTCTTGTGCAGCCGCGCGTTCTCCAAGCGGCCGAGCCAGTAGCTCATCGGCACGGCGGGCGAACTGGTGTACCAGTTCACATCCGCCTCCGCGCGGGCTTTGGTAAAGCCCACAAATTTTTGCAAATGTTTCACGCCTTGCTCGTATGTGTAACGGCCCGACTGTAAACGTAAATCCACGAGGATGCGATGCACGCGCCAAAGGGCATCGTGGAGTTGGATGATATGGGTCCAAGGCGACTTATCGATTTTCAAGTCGGTCATCATTTGCTCACACCAAAGCGTCCATCCTTCGTAAAAAACCGCGTGCGCGAACAGCGGTCGCCACTTGCGGGCGTGAGTATTGGCGGTGACAAATTGCAAATGATGCCCCGGATACGCCTCGTGCGCGGAGGTTAGGGAAATGCCAAAGTGCTGCTGCACCTCTGCTAATTTATCGGCCGCTGTGGTTTTGGTAAGACTCAAATCGTTCACCCAAAAAATCCCGCGCTGCCGTTTCTCGAATGGCCCCGGCGAGGAATACGCTGCCGTCGGATACAAGTGCCGCATAAACTCCGGCACGAGTCGCACCTGCAATTCATCGCCCTTCGGAAACGTCACCGCCTTAGCCGCTTTGAAGCCTTTCGCCACGCGATTGGTTTCCGAACGATACACCGCCAATAATTCTCCCTCCGGTTTCCATTTCGCACGCGCCATTTCGATAATGGCCTCCGCCGACTTGCCCTTGCCGTGCTTTGCGCAGGCTGCTTTCAGCAACCCGCCAATCCGATCCGCCTCCGCTAACGCCACTGCCTCTACCTGTCCCAACGTGTAATCGAGCCCCAACTCATCGCGCACACGCCGTTGCAAACACTTTGCACCGAGTGCGAACGAATTGCGCGGCGCCAACGACCGCGCCATCATTGCGTCGTGATAACGCCCCACCGCGCGCCGGGCGGAGGCAATCAACTTTACATCGTTTGACCCTAAAAAAGTTTCCACCGCCTCAAACAACGCCCCCGCGCCCGCGACGGATTGCTGCATAATTTTCCGCCAAACGCGCTCCGGTCGGTCAATCATCTTGGCAGACCCCGCGAGATACTTCGGCGTCTCTTTCAATAACCCGCGCACATTGCGCTTTGCCCGGGCGGGTTCATCCTCGCCCCGTTGCAACTCATGTAGCAGCACCCCAAACACGCAATCCACTGCCTCCGGCTCAAGCTGATGCACTCCGCGTTCGTAATCCTCGCATTCCGCCAGCAACATCGCCCGCAGTGCCAAGCGATCGAGATGTTGCTCCGCGCTCAATTCGTGGGCCGCCAATCGTTCCAATTTATCCA
>JAPKDK010000063.1 GCA_028872645.1 Verrucomicrobiota bacterium | reverse complement strand
TTCAGGTCCTAGTCCTGGCAACAGGGTACAGGTTCGACTCCTGTCGTGGGCACCAATTTTACCTTTTGGGCGAGGTGAACTCAGGCTTCTCTTTTTGCTCCCAAGTCTCTGTGGATAACTTCCATTTTGTCGATTGTTCCAATTCTTTGCATTTATTTCCATTTGCATAAAAAATTGGAGTTTTGGTGGTGAAATTCCATTTTTTTGGTTGTTTTCCGTTGCGTAATTGGATGGATTATGACACATTCTTCCTGTGGAGAAGTCCCGAAAAACGGGATTGGCAGCTATTGCCGATCTGACCATGGGTATCTTGTGTGCCTTTGTTTTGGCGTGGTCGGGTTGCTCGGATGATGTCACGGCTATCCCGAATGACGGGCCTGCGGCTCAGGGTATTCCTGCCGAAGAATTCGATTTATTCGCGAATCTCATCCAAAACATCGACAAGGCGCAGGCTAATTTTGATGCCGCCAAGTCGCGTGGAAATCCGGGTTCCATTAATGAGGCAGGTGACTTACTCGCCCAACAACAGCAGATTCTTACGCGGCTATATGTCAATAAGCATGGCGCACAAAAGGTTGCCAACTGGGCGCAGACCGTGCGGGCTGCCTCCACTGCGCCCAGCGCTTTGCTCGAGCGGCCCCCCTCGCTGAAGGAGTTAACGGAGCGGTTTAACCAAATCGGCGCGCGTAGCCAGGTGGATGCGGATGGAAATATGTATCAACTCGATTGCTCCAACATCAAGATGGCCGCCGCTCTGTTGAAGCATCTGAGGCAGTTCAAGCATCTCAAGATGCTTAATCTTTCTGCAACGGGTGTCACTGATAAGGATCTTGCGTATGTGAAATCTTTGAAGAAATTGAATTCGTTAAATCTCAGCCGGAATTCTCTCCAAGGCTCAGGCCTGAAAAATCTGAAAGATATGTCGGAGTTGGGATTGCTGAACCTCAGCAGCACTTCACTTGACGATCAGTCGGTGCCTCACTTGGAGGCCATTAATCACCTCAAAAAAATCCGGGTGTTGAATCTGGAAAACACCTCCTTAACGACCAAAGGCTACCAGCGGGTGGGGCGGCTTTTCCGTCAGGCGGATGTGCGGTTTTAGATTTTCAATTTACGCGGTTGGGTCGTAACACGGCCGCGTTTTTGCCGCCACTCAGAATGCCCCCAGCACTGTCCATGTGTGCCTTAACTGCGCTGGAAAGTTCGGAGTCGCTGGCTTGCTTCACGCTACCATCGGCCAACCCGTAGGATCCTTGCGATGCGCCCAGGCCATTCATCAGGTAGTACTTGCCGCCACCGGTACGCACATAGGCCTTGAAGCCTGGCTTGGCGGAGCTTTCATTTTTCAACTCCGGCTCGTCCTTGGCAATGCGGGCGGGATCGCTCCATGTGCCGGCACTGGCGTGGTTTAATTCCAAGTGCATGTGGTCGCGACTGCCCACTACTTGATAATTCTGGTAGGCCGCCAAGAACACGCGGCCATCCGGACGCATGTAGGAGGTCTTGCCGTTTTTCATTTTTGCGTCGCCCGCGGCATTCCGAGTCACCGTGAGGATGCTGGAGGGCACCAATGAATCGCCCCCCATGCAAATGCCGTAGCTTTGTGCCTTGTGAGATACATTGTAATAATTACGCACCCCCGTTGTGGCCCCCCCCGTACTACTGCTCCACGATTTTTCCCATCCGTACACATTCACCTGGCCTTGCCAATCGGCGCGTGAGATGCCCCAGCCTTGCTTGCCGTTGGGGCCCACTTCGCGTTGCTGGATGCTGTTGTCACGTTTCACCGCGGGATCGGATGGCGAGTATAGTGTCTTCACTGAGTCCAGCGAATCCATCAAGGACGGCAAATACCACAGGTACTGGATGTAACGCGAAAGCGTCCAACTCGGATTCAAACTTGTCCACTGGCTTTCGTTGGGATAGCGCGCGCCATCCACCGAATCTTTATACGCCAGCCGGCCATCCTCGGCAGTCAGCATCCAAGGGAAACTATCCTCATGATCGATGGCCGACGAGACGAAGCCTTGCCCAATCGTCTTCATATTGCTCGCGCATTTGAGGCGGTTACTCTTGCTTTTCGCCTTGGCCAGCACTGGCAAAAGCATACTGGCAAGGATGCCGATGATGGCGATCACCACCAGTAATTCAATTAACGTAAACCCACGACTTGTTCGTTTCATATCCATAACTTCTCCGAAAGGTTAGCCGCACAACACGGGCGTATTCAGTAAGCATCATAAGCAAGAATGATGCCATCGTGTCATAAAGAATCAAGCCCATTTTATTAGTAAAAAACGGTCTGCAAATCTCCGGGCATTCCCGATAATCATCAATAATTCCGCATTCTTCGCAATTATCACGCACGCCTCCTTGCCTCCCGTTGTGCCGCGCTGTATCCTTCGCCCATGAAGCACACCCTTTTGGGGAGCGCACTGCTCCTTTCCCTTTCACTCACCGCGGCCGAGAAAAAATTCTCGCCGCTTTTCAATGGCAAAAACTTCACCGGCTGGACCCAAAAAGGCGGCCAAGCCAAGTACGCCGTGAAGGATGGAATCCTCATCGGCACCGCCGTGAATGGCACCCCCAACTCCTTCCTGTGCACCGAAAAACTTTATGCAAATTTCATTCTTGAATACGAATACCACTGCGACAACCGCCTGAACTCCGGCGTGCAAATCCGCTCCAATGTTTTTGAAAAAGACACCGACGCGAAACTCGACAACGGCAAAACCCGCAAGATCCCCGCCGGCCGCGTACACGGCTATCAGGTTGAGATCGATCCCAACAAACCCGACCGCATGTGGAGCGGCGGCATTTACGACGAAGGCCGGCGTGGTTGGCTCTATCCCGGCCAGCGCGGCGGAGACGCCAAGGCTTTTACCCAAGTCGGCCAAAAAACTTACAAGCCCGGCCAATGGAACAAAGTCCGCGTCGAATGCCGTGGCAACTCCATCAAAACCTGGCTCAACGGCACGCCCCGCGCCAATTTTAAAGACGACCTCACCGCCCGTGGCTTCATCGCCCTGCAAGTCCATGGCATTGGCGGCAACAAATCCCTCGCCGGTGCCAAAGTCAGCTGGCGCAACCTGCGGATCCAAGTTTTGAAATAATCCGCCCGTGAATCTACAAGACAAATCAGCCCTAATTACCGGCGCATCCCGCGGCGTCGGCGCCGCCACCGCTCTCCAGCTCGCCCAAGCCGGCTGCCGCGTGGCCATCAACTACCACCAATCCGCCGACCGCGCGCAGGCGGTCGCGGACCAATGCCGAAAAGCCGGCGTGGAAGCCATCGTTATCCAAGGCGATGTGGCTGAAGATGCCGCTTGCCGCGCGATGGTTCAAAAAACATTGGAGGCATTCGGCGGCCTCGACATCCTCGTCAACAACGCCGGCACCACCCGCTTCATCGATTTCCCGGATCTCGATGCCGTCACCGATGAAGACTGGGACCGCATCCTCGCCGTCAACCTAAAAGGCCCCTTCCAAACCACCCGCGCCGCGCGCGAAGCCCTTGCCGCTGGAGAAGGCGGCGTCATCGTCAACGTCGCCAGCATTGCCGGCCTCGTCGGCGCCGGCAGCTCCATCCCCTACTGCGCCAGCAAAGCCGCGCTCATTGTTATGACCAAATCTCTCGCGCGCACCCTCGGCCCTGCCATCCGTGTCAATGCCGTCGCTCCCGGCTTCATCGAGGGCGAATGGCTCCAGCAAGGCCTTGGCGAAAACTACGAAAAAGCAAAACAAAACAGAGCCGCCGGCAACATCCTCAACGCCGTCAGCACCCCCGAAGACATCGCCGCCGGCATCCTCACCATGGCCACCGCCCGCAAAACCACCGGCCACACAATGGTAATCGACGCCGGCGATACCCTTGGCCCCCGCATCGTGCAAGGATTGAAGTAAAACCCCCACTTGCGCAGAGGGTAGGTTTCGTGGT
Source organism: Verrucomicrobiota bacterium (assembly GCA_028872645.1). GTDB lineage: Bacteria > Verrucomicrobiota > Verrucomicrobiia > Limisphaerales > UBA1100 > JACNJL01. Next base: position 8,375 of record JAPKDK010000063.1, on the reverse strand, counting down.
TTATTGGGGCAGACACCATGTCGAATTATTTGATTCATGCTGGTGGCGCGGGCTTTTTGCTCGTGCTGGCGCTTAACCACTTGGCGGGCAACGATTGGGGGACCTCGATCATGCGCGGCTGCATGGCAGCGCTCGCCTTCGCAATGCTGGCACGTTGGTTCATGCGCGGGGTGTTCACGGAATTGCACTTGAGCCTGTACGAGCAGCAAATGAGACCTCAACCGAGTGCTGAAGCACCGGACGCTGATGCGCCACAGGAAACTCCGCCGGCAGAAGATTGAGCCGCCAGTTATCTAAATAACTGTTTATAATCGACTTCACGGGGCTCCTGTGACATCCTCCACCCATGGAAAACATGAGGCAACCTCAACTCTCGATCTCCGAATCCTTATTTGGTTCGGTGGAACTGGATGAGAGCCGTTCGGCGACAATTAAAAAAACATATCTGCTCCTGGGCCTTAGCGTGTTGTGCGGCGTGGGAGGCGGATATCTGGGAGCCAACACCCCGGCGATCCGTAATCTTTTCACCGGATGGATCGGTTGGATTCTGGCAATGGTGGCGTTGAACGCCATCCCGTACATTGCCATGGCATGCCGGCGTAATCCCGTACTCGGCACGTTGTCCATCATGGGTAATGGCTTTGTGGCGGGGCTCGTCCTCGCACCAATCCTATATCTAGCAAGCCGTTTTGCGCCGAACGTGGTGCCGAGCGCGCTGTTGCTCACATTAATCACCTTCATGGGCGTGACGGCGGCAGTGATGTTAACCGGAGCACGATATTCGGCCCCCAAGGGGATCATGTTCGGCCTGTTCTTTGCCTTTATTGGGGTGGTCGTTTTGAACATGTTCATGCACATGCCCATTCTGGGGCTGGTGATCGCCCTGATCATCGGCATCATCGGCGTATTGATTTTGGTGCACGCTACCAGTCAGGTTTTGAATAATCCTGAATTTGATGAACCAGTGGTTGGAGCGGTGATGCTCTTCTCGGGCTTGTTCAACATCTTTGTCGCGCTGCTTCATATACTGCTGGCATTTGGCGGGTTTGGAGACGACTAGTACAAGCAACCGAACAAAGTCTTGCACGGTTCCCTGCCTTAGGCACAATGGCGGCGAACCGTTTTTTAACCTCACACCCCTTAAGTAAGAAGCTGTACTGACATGAAAAAAACCCTCTTTTCCGTAATCACCTGTAGCCTGCTGATGCCCGCCTTGGCGGACGACCCCAAAATCCCACGCCAACCTTCGCCCAAAGGCGCCAAGGTAATGATCATTCTCCCGCGTGATGGCAAAACCGTAAAGGGCCCGGTGCGAGTGGCCTTCGGCATCAAGGGTATGGGTGTGTGCCCAGCAGGGCTGGTGCTGCCCGATGGCAAGCCGAAGGAGAACACAGGCCATCATCATTTGCTGGTGGACACAGAAAAGCTGCCGTCGTTGGGGCTACCATTGGTTGCCTCCAAAACATTGTTGCATTTCGGTGGCGGTCAGACGGAGGTGACGCTGGACCTTCCTCCGGGCAAGCACACGTTACAACTGGTGTTTGCGGATTACGCGCACATCCCGCATAACCCCCCGGTGGTGTCCAAAAAGATCACGATCACCGTGGCCCCCAAGGGTGCGAAAAAATAATCCTGTTTTTTGACAAAGGCGGCGGGATATTCCGCCGCCTTTTTTGTGCCCGCTTTTATGACTATTCGTTGCCTTTGTTACGCAGCATTTTCCAACTCCAAAGGTAGCCGAATGTGCCGAGGGCGATGAAGAGCACGCCCACGCCACCAATGGGTTTGAGGTGCGTGGTGGGCTCGGGCACCACGCCATTGGCCATCAGCACAATGCCAAACAAAAACATCATCACGCCCCCATTGCGCATGCGGCGCAGGGCAAGTCGGCGGCGGTCGATGGCGGAGGGATTGTCGCGATCGGGATCCGCCCAGCGCTGGAGCTCCGGCCGAGGGGCATCGCAATGCGGGCAATTCTCGCGACCAGCGAGGACGGTGCGTTTGCATGCGGGGCATTTGCGCGAGCGTGCCATCGGCGGAGGGTAATCCTCGACAAGCCGAGAGCCAACCCCGGAAATCGCGTGCGCCAGAGGGTTTTTCGCGGTAGATTGCTCTGACCCCACGGGAATGCCTTATATAATGCAGTGGCAAAAGTTATTCACGGCACAAGAATTGCTGTGAATAACCTTGCCTCCGGCCACCAAAACGCCCCTGTTTTGTCGGCTTTTGGCAGGAAAAGGCGTTGATATATGAAAATATTGCTGAAAATTGCCCGTTTAGCCGGTTCTTTTTGCCTCGGCGCGATGCTGGTGTTGGGGGGCTGCAAATCCAACCCTGAAAGCAAACGCGTGGTGGAAGCGAAGTTTTTGGCTCGGCTGGATATTAACCGGCAGCCATTGGAGATTGATAGCACCGAATGGGACTCGGCTCTGTATTTTGCAGTGAAACCGACGGCGCGCGATCATTACGCGAATGATTTTAACTCGAGCACTTACCAAATCGCCGACGGGCAAACTATAATTCTAGCCGGGGCATTTGAGACCGAACCCTACACCGGCAGCATCATCATCAAGCACACCGACGGTGCCACGCGCTTGCTCGCGCATATTAATAAAGGCCTGTTGGTGCACACCGCCACCGTCACCGACCCCAACGGCCAACGCCGCACGGCGATCGATTATGATGACAGCGGCACCGCCAAACGCACGCAGGAATGGGATGCCAGTGGCACCTTAATCGCTTCGGTTGATCATCAGTCCGGCGCCACCACGCCAGAGCCCGGCGGCGGCACATCCACCAATACTCCGCCGACCAATCCCAATTTGCCCGCGAAGTACCTTGAATTTAGCCAAGTGGAAATCCGCGGCTGGCTGGTGTTTGATAAATCGGAAATGTTTTTTCCATACGACGGCGCGCTCGTTGCGTTTCACGATAAAGCAAAGCAACAACCCGCGCGCGTGGAACATTATGCGGGAGGCAAGCCGTCCGGAAAAGTCACCTGGTGGCATCCCAACGGCCAAAAACATTTTGAAGCAAATTACGTGGATGGGGAGCCTGAAGGAATGACCACTTGGTGGCGCAGTGACGGCTCCACCGAACATGAGGCATTTTGGGAGGATGTGAAACTGGCCCGCGCCACCACATGGGATGCCGCCGGACAGGAAAACGGGAAGGTGCTTGGCGGCAACGGTACGCTGATTTTTTTGCACGCGGACGGATCGAAACGTCAGGAGACCGTTTATGCAGACGGCGCACTTTCGGATGAGCATTGGTGGGACGAGGAAGGCAACGCACTGCCCAATGCCCCCACATTTTTCCGCGTGGAACGTCCACACATTCCGGCCGCGCCCTAACCCTCGCCAACGCGGCGTGCCCGCGATACGCTCCACGCATGGACGCGCCATTTCACCTCGCCTTTCCCGTAAACGACCTTGAAACATCTCGGACTTTTTATGTGAATGTACTCGGCTGCGCCACGGGGCGGGAGAGTGAGGGTTGGATTGATTTTGATTTGTATGGTCATCAAATCGTTGCCCATGTGGCGCCGGATGAAACGGGGTTAAAAACCTTCAGCGGCGTGGATGAAAAATCCGTGCCGGTGAAACATTTCGGCGTGGTATTGCCGTGGGCCGAATGGCACGCACTGGCCGATCGCTTGCGTGCGCGCGGCGTGAAATTTCACATCGAGCCGTGCGTGCGTTTCGAGGGGGAAGTAGGCGAGCAAGCGACTATGTTTTTCCCCGACCCCAGTGGAAATTTTCTAGAATTCAAATCCTTCAAAGACCCTTCACAGCTGTTCGCGAAATAACTGAAGCCGCCACATTGAAAGGGCGATGTTTTTTTACCACAGAGACACAGAAAACACAGAGGGGAACAATCTCTGTGGTAAATGGGTTTGTTTTGGCGGGCTACTTCCGCAGGTCGCGCAGGATTAGGTTTACTTTTCTCGGGTTGCCTTCGGTGAGGACATTGCAGATGCCGCGTTTGCCGTTTTTCTCTCCCATGAGAATACGTTTACCTTTGGCGTCGAGGACGAAGCAGGTGAGGTAATAGGAGCGCCGAGGCTTGATGATGGCGGCATCGCCCACGATGAATTGAGTTTTGGTTTCGGCACCAGCTTTGTGAACGTATTTTTTTACGTTAAACTTGCCCACGAGATCAGCGGGTTTGTCAGCGATAAACGGGTGGAATTCGTACAGCCTGATTTCCAATTCCAATTCACCGTACGCTTTTACGGTTTTTGGGGTGAGAATGGTGCCGATGACTTTGGCGGACTCCGCTGCGGGAAGCTGAATCGCCAACGCGAGGAGGGTAACGGAGGGAATGGTATTCATCGGCGAGGGCGGCGCGGGGAAATCTTCACGGGGATCCACGGGCACGGGCATGGGAATGGGAAGCGGGGCGAGATCGGGCAGGATTTGTACGGGTGGACGCTCTTGCGCCGAGGCGTTGAACGCCAAGGCGAAGGCGAGGAGGGGGAGCGGTAAGTTGGTTTTCATCTCAGAATTAGACGGAAGCATGGTGTCTTCGCCCTATTTGAAAAAGGAAAATCGGGTAAAGCCGAGCCTAACAGAAAGCATGCTCCCAATGAGCACCTGTGTCTTTCGGGGTTACTGGTATGCCCGGCGGTACTGGAAACCCTTATTCCCGCGGTGAAACCACTTTACCTTAAAAAATTGCGCGCCTCCCAGAGCGCAAAGGACGGGGAACCTAATTGAAGAGCGAGCGGTGGGTCAAATTAATTCTCCACAGCTACTCTTTTTTATTCACAGCGGTGGGTAATTCCCGTTCACTTGCAAGGGTTGAACATTGCACCTGAACGCTGCGTCTATAAAATTGGCCTCAGACACGCGGCAAGTCGCGCGTCGGCCAAGGAGTAACCCATGTTGCAGTCAAACGATACGGAAAAACCCTATCTGTTGCATCACCTCGTCATCCACGGGGTGTTGGCGGTGGCATTTTTGGCGGTGGGCTGGCTGTTCCCCGCGCAGTACCGCACGCTGCACGCCGATGCGCTGGCGCAGGCATCGGTGGAGCAAGGGCAAACCTTGGAAGAATTCCGCGATTCACTCGGTGAAACTTCCGATCAGTTTGGAGCCAGTCAATTGCTCAACCTCGCCGCCCAGCAACTGGGGCCCTCGACCGAAGATCTAAAGACCCTCCCGACCGCCCCGGCGCTCGATCCCTTTTTCAGCCCCAGCCATCGCCGCACGGTGAAGGCGCGATTGGGCAGCGAAACTAAACGCGTGAACCGATTGCTAGCCTTGGAAAGCCAAGCCACCGACTACGCCGCGGCCATTATCCTCGCCGCCCAACTGGAGGCCAACGGGCAGTTTCATCAGGATCTCAACCAGCAACTCCACAGCCTCGGGCTCGATGCAAACACCGATGAGCTGCGCGAAGCCATGCACGCTTTTTCCCTGTTGGCCAGCCGACTCACCGGACCGCAATTGGGCCTCTTGATGCGCCACACCGAAAGCACTCTCACCCTCATGCGTTTGGCAAAAATCGCCAAGCTCCAAACGCTGGTGCCGCCCTTTGACACGTTTAATGAACTGGATGAAAAAGGGAAAGGCGATGACGTCATCACCTCCGACGAATTAATGAGCACGCCCTTCCTGCGTCTCTTCAGGCACACCGTGGAACACAACGCGCAAGGCCAGCCCGTCCGATGGGACACCGATAACAATGGCAAACTCACTCGCGAGGAATGGACCGCGCTGCCCTTCATCCCGCTGGAGTTAACCGAGTTCCCCGCTGTGTACGCCGCCTCCGTGTGGAGCGAACAGCCCGAGGAGGTCACCCGCTACCTCATGACCCACGGACAACCCGGCACCCGATGGCTGCAAGACGCCATGCGCCAAGGGCGCGGCTCAATGAAGATGGTGCTCGATCGGCAATTGCCCGTGAGCGACCGCGCCGGGTTAGGTCACTGGCTCCCTTCTGCAGCCGCCTTCAGCCTCCGCCATCCCAACTGGGCGCTCTTTGTCAAATTCCTGTTGCTCGGCCTCGGCTGCATCATCCTCATGCGCGCGTGGAATAGCTTTTTCACCGTCAGCGCCACCGGCGCCAACGCCGCGCGCGATTTCATCCTGCGCCGCCGCGCCATGGCCTGCGCCCTGTTCCTCACCCTCGTGACCCTTGGCGAACCGATCTTTCTCCAACCAGCCCAATCCTCCGAATACACTGTGTCCATCAATTTACCCGTCCTCAGTGAGGACGAAAACCAAACCCCAACCCAAGAATCCAACATCGCCATGCTTGCCACCAGCAACATTGTCCTCAACGTCATCCTCTTCCTCGCCTTTGCCGCGATCCAACTCTTTGTGTATCTCACCTGTAAAGCCAAGGTGGACGAAATCCGCCACGGCACCGGCGCCCCTCTGCTCAAGCTGCGACTCCTAGAAAACGAAGATAACCTCTTCGACATGGGCCTCTACATGGGCATCGCAGGCACCGCCCTCACCCTTGCCATCAAAATGCTCGCGCCCCAGTTCGGCATTAACCTTTCCGTCGCCTACGCCTCCAATATCTTTGGTATCTTGTGCGTAGCGCTCGTCAAAATCCATCACGTCCGAGGCGCACGCCAACAACTCATTATGGAAGCCGAGGGCACGCCCGGCGCCCAAACCCACTAAACCCCCGTTATGAATAAGACCCTACTGCTCATCATCTGCGATTTCCTGCTGCTTAACCTCATCCACTTCACCGCGTGGGATGATCTGGAAAAGACCGCCCAAGACAATCCCAGCTCCGGCGGCACCGAGACCGGCATGGGCGACCCCCAGCGCGACCTCGAACTGGTGCGGATGAAGTTCAAAGAAACCGCCATTAAGCTGGACAAAAAAGAACGCGCCTACATCAACCTCAGCAACACCGCCACCGAGAGCCAACAAGCGAACGCCAAAAAAATTGATGAAGCCGAGCAAAAAGCCCGGGGTTGGTATCTCAAAGCCCAGGAAGAAGAAGCTGGAAAAAAAGCCGCCCAAAACGCCAACCGCATCGCCCTCGAACAACTCAAGAACCGCACCACCCAAGTCAGCCTCAGTGAAGAAGAAAAAAAGGCGCTTGAAGCCGAACGCAAAAAACTCGAAACCCAAGCCGCCAAACTAAAGGGCGACGTCAACACCCTCCAAATCAATCTCAACGCCGCCAATACAGACGCCGAAAAAGACCGCGCCCGCGCCGTGCGCGAATTAAACGCAGCCAACGCCCGCGCCACCGACGCACGCAAACGCGCCGACAAAGGCATCGCCGACGCCAACGCCCGCACCCAGACCGCCAACACCCGCGCCGTGCGCGAATTAAACGCAGCCAACACCCGCGCCGTGCGCGAACTAAACGCAGCCAACACCCGCACCCAGACCGCCACCACCCGCGCCGATACCGCCACCACCCGCGCTCAAACCGCTGAGGTCAACATGGCCAGCGCCAAGGCCACCGCCGCCGCCGCCCAGCAACAAACTGCCAAGGCCACCACCCGCGCCCAAACCGCCGAGCAGAATGTGAAATCCGTGAACGCCGCCAAAGCCCAAGTGGAAACCAAGCTTGCCGAGACCAAACAGGAACTCAAGGTGGCTGAAGTGAAAGTTGGAGAAGCCGAGAAGATTGTAGACAAACTGGGAGGCGACGTCACAGAAATCAACCAAGCCACCCAAGCGATCATCAACAACACCCCCATCAACGCCAACACACTGTTCCAGCAATTCCGCGGCCGCGGCATCAAGGTTTGGCTCAAATCCGGCCGCACCACCACCCGCACCGACACCGTTCTCGTTCAACAGGGAAATTATGTTTATGCCCTGTTGCACACCAGCGATACCCCCTTCCCCATTAGCCCCAAAGCCACCGGCATCAGCCGTGTGGAACCTACTCTCAGCACCCCCGAAGCCGGCAAAGCCAAGCCCGTGGCCTATACCCTCCCGTTCGCACAATTCCTCAAGGACGAACCGCGCATTCTCGCCTCGCCGCTAATGAACGTTGCCCAAGCCGCCAGTCGCGGCATTCAACCCTATCAAATCTCCGATAAACCCTACCAATTCCCAAAGGCCTTCGTCGTCAGCCGCGACGGCAAATCCTACGGCGAAGTAGAATTTAAATTTAACCCCGCGCACAAAGGCTACGTGAAAATGGACAAGCCCTTCGCCGCCGGCCTCTTCAGCCGCAACTTCAACCCCTCCAAAGGCGACCTCGTCCTCAGCCAAAAAGGCGAGCTCCTCGGCATGATGGCCAACAACACTTATTGCTACGTCATCAACACCCTGAAATCCGAATCCTCCATCGCCTTCCGCACAGACCTCAACCGCGCCAACATCGCCAAATCCCTCAAAACCCACCACGCTACCATCCAACGCAAAGCTTTTGATTTAAGGTAG
>JAPKDK010000367.1 GCA_028872645.1 Verrucomicrobiota bacterium | reverse complement strand
CCCCATCAATCCGCCGCCAATAATGCCAACTCGCATGGGCGTAATTTACAATTTACGAATGACGATTGGCGATTTTATTCGCCGATCGGCTTCAGCGCGGCGGTGGCGACGTGGGCGGTGATGCCTGTTTCGCTTTGCACGATGGAGTAGCTGCCGGCCTTGCGCACGAGTTTGACGCGCGTGCCGGGCTTGAATTTGCCTTCCGGCGGGCGCGCTTGTTGTGGGCCGCCGAGATAATAATGCACGCCGCCGAGGCCGGCGATGGTGTGGGTAAAGGGGCCCTTGGATTTTGCGCCATTGATTATTTTCTCGTTTGCGCGTCGTTTGTAAACCGCCTCCATCATCAAGACTTTGCGTTTCCCGGAGGTGTCGTACATATGAAAAGTTTTGGTGTTGGCGGGCTTGATTTCCGTGACTTGCAGGTAGGTAATCATTCGCTTTTTCATGGGGTCATAGGCTTTGCCGATCATCGTGTTGAGGTGGCCGTTCTTTTCGCATTGACCCTTGGAGATGAGTAATATGCTCGCAACGGAATCGGTCCAGACGCTGGTGTAGTGTTTTTTGTGCGCTTCATAGCCGAGCACGCTGTGGCCGGTGAACTTCATGCCGGCAAAGGTGCCGGTGAAATCGCTGATAAGCCAAAAGCCGCCGGGTTGCATTCTGGCAATCTCCACGCCGGTGCCTTTCACAATTTGGCCGGGGGCGTGGTGCCTTTTTAATTTCACATCCCAAGTGCCGGCCATCATTTTCAAATGTTGGTGATGTTCGCTGGGTTTTTCTGTTTCCGCCGGTGCCTCTTGCGCGGACAAAACGCGCACGATCAGCAGGGCTAAGCACGCGGGAAGTGTTTTTAATGTGAGTGTTGACATGTGCCAACCCTGTCGTCTGAAGTGTCCGCGCGCAAGCATTGTGCGGCGGTGTTATTGTGGTAGGAAGCGAATGGAAAGTGGGTACACCGCCAGCTCGCCTTTGGTGGCTTGATAGGTGGCGCGCAGGATGAGGATGAGGTTCAGGTACGTCCAAGCGCGCAGGCCGATGTGCCCCAGTGTGGTCACGGGGCCGAGAGGGATTTGTGTGAGAATGAACAGCGCCAAAAAATACACGGTCATCGAGATTTGGAAATTCAACGCCGCGCGTCCGTGGCGGTCTACGCTTCGCGAAGCTCCCTTGCGGATGAACCACACGATCAACGGTCCGATGACGTTCGCCAACGGGATGCCAACCACTAGCACCAACGGCGACAGGTGGCACAGCACCTCTCCTGTTCGTCCTTGCTGTTCGGTTTGTTCCACACCGCAGATGTAGCCGTGCGCGGTGCCCAAGGCAAGCGCAACCGCTTCCGGTGGGCAACCGAGCATTGACTTTTCCGATAGAAAGCGTATTAGAAACCCAAGGAGGGTTGATATGAATAAAATTAGCAAATACCTAGTGGTGGGGTTGGCGGCAATATTTCTGCTGACGGAAAAAGCAAATGCAAATCCGGCGGGCTCCGGCAAGTCCGTGCCTGCCATCGTGGCCGACGTGGTGGTCTGTCGGCCATTGGGCCTATGTGCGTTGGTGGCGGGCAGCGCGTTTTATGTGGTGTCGCTGCCGTTTACGATCCCCGCGGGCGGGCAGGAGGAGGCCAAGCGCAACCTCGTAATGTTCCCGTACCATTACACGTTCACCCGGCAGTTGGGTGAGTTCCAAGATGATGACTTATAAAATTTTAATTCTAATAATCGGCCTCGCCGGAACGGCCGTGGCGCAGGTTGATCCTCCTGCGCCTGCGCCGTTTGGGCCCGCCAAAAAACCCAGTCCGCTATACCAGCAGCTCAAGCGGGCCAACGTCGAGGGCATCGGTAAATTTTATCTGGGCCGGCAAATTTCCCATGTAATGGGCCATCAAGGCGCGCGCTGGCTCGAGCGCCCTGAACGTGAGCGTGAGGAAAACACCAGCGAAATGATCCGCAGCCTCAAGCTGCGCCCCGGCGATAAGGTTGCCGACATTGGCGTGGGCACTGGCTATATCGCGCGACGCATAGCCAAAGTCATCGGCGAAAAGGGTGTCGTATTTGGTGTCGATATTCAGCCGGAGATGCTCGAGCTATTGGATAAAAAAATGAAAGCCGCCGGCGTTCACAATGTGAAAGGCGCACTCGGCACCATTACCGACCCCAAGCTGCCGCCCAACTCCATAGACCTCATCATCATGGTCGATGTGTATCACGAATTCTCACACCCCTACGAAATGATGGCCGGCATTGTGAAAGCCCTCAAGGTGGGCGGACGCATCGCCTTTGTCGAATACCGCGGCGAAGACCCCAAAGTCCCCATCAAACGCCTCCACAAAATGA
>JAPKDK010000366.1 GCA_028872645.1 Verrucomicrobiota bacterium | reverse complement strand
GTCAGGCTTGAATCTCTGGAATAACGCCGGTGCTATCAGCATATTTTTTGCGACTGATACCCAATGCCTGCAATTGGGTGAGCCAGAGATTAGCCAGTGGGGTGCCTCGCTTGCAGTGAATGTGGTTGCCCAATTTAAGCTTACCGGCTCCGCCACCTGCAACAACCAGGGGCAGGTCGTTGTACTGATGGGTGGTACCATCACCCATGCCGGCCCCAAGTGTAAAAATGGTATTATCAAGCAAGGTGGTCCCATTGGCTTCCTCTATGCGGTCCATCCGTTCAAGCAGCCGCGCGAAGGCAGAAACATGGAATCGATCGAGTTTAAGGAGCTGTTCCAGATGGGCGCCAATGGCGTGGGTCATACCGTGATGACTATAGGGCTTGTCCAAAATACCCTCCCAGTTAGTGGCCGTTGTCCATCGCTCAGGCCCCACCATCAGGGAGCCAACATTTGTTAATCCATTCTGTAACGCCATCACCAAGAGGTCACCCATCAGGTGAATGTACTCGTTGCGCGGCAAATGTTCCGCTGGCCGCTTGATGTTGGCAGCAACCAGTTCGGACTTCATTTTATCGATGCGATCCATTCGCGTTTCGATCGTGCGGACTGACTCAAAGTACTCTTCAAATTTTCTTCGGTCAGTGGTGCTTAATCGTTTTTGAAGTTGGCGGGCATTGCCAAGGGCGAGATCGGTGATGTTACGGAAACGTGCGTGGAGTTGCGTGCCGAACAGCCGGTCGTAGACCTTGCGAGGATTTCTCATGGACGGGGCAACGTGTCCGGTGCCGTACCAGGACATGTTGTCAAAGTAGATCGACTCGATGTTGTTCTTGTGGTCGTTACAGCTCAATTCAAGCGTCGAGTAGGGAGTTGTCTGACCGATGCTATCGGCTGCGACATGATCAAGGGTCCGAGTCAGTGGATAAGCCGAGTTTTCGACCTCGTACGGTGCGACACTGGTCAAGAAGCAGGACGCACACTGGGCATGCGAATCGGTGCCGTGCTGGAATGTGCGATCCATTCCGGTGATCAGTGAGACTTTCTTCCGCATCTTGTGCAGCGGAGCCAGCGTCGGTGTAAGCGTCAGTGGATGGCTGCCTGAAGGGACCGCCTTGCCCTCAAAACGCCAGACGTTGTTCTGCCCTGCAAACTTCGGTAGCGGCCGATCCACTTCACCGGGGAAGAAGCCGCGGCGAGTAATTCCGTTGGGAAGGTAGAAAAAAGCCAAGCGTTGTGCCGGAGTCTTTGTTTTGCTGTCCTTGGCATTGGCAAAACTTTCAAGCCATGGCAATCCAAGCGAGGCCCCACCAGCACAAGCCAGAAAGCTGCGGCGGGAGATTGAGGAAATGCGGTCTTTATGGCTGCTCATCTTAAAAATATCCTTCGTTGATTAACATTAGCGGAGGTTACGAAATTGCCGAAGCCTAAATTCATGTTAAAATGGCCCAGTTTTATTTTTCAGAGTGTGCTTTCTTTTCCGGTACAGTCGTTGCAAGGGTGTTCTTGTGTACAAACGGATCGCTCATCGCAATGCTTTTAAGCACGGCACGCATCTGGTCCTGACCTTTCATTGCTTGAGCCGTCATATCATCCAACGCAGGCGAATCTGCGGGCCCGAGACCCCGGCCCAACGCATAGGACAGTAAGTGCGAAATGAAACCGCGAAGGAACCGATGCTTCTCCTTCAATATCAACTGCTTGAACTCCACTAAAGTTTTGAATTCATGCTGATTGAAAAGCACTCCACTAACATCCACCTCACGCCCGTTCCCGTATGTGTCACGCCAGACGCCTGTGGGTCCGTAGTTTTCCAATGCAAAACCAAGGGGATCAATTTTGTTATGGCAACCGGCGCAGTCCTCGCGCTTGCGGTGAGCGGCCAGGCGCTCGCGAATGGTGAGCTTTGCCAGTTCTTCCTTGCTGGCTTCAGGTAGTGGTGGGACATCAGCGGGAGGAGGCTCGGGAGGATCATTGAAGATCACCGCGTTAACCCACGCACCACGCGTGATGGGCTGGGTGCGTGTGGGAGTGGCTGTCATCGTCATGATCGCTGCGCTGGTAATCACACCACCACGGCGCGGGTCAGTCAGCGGCACGCGTTTGAAAAGCTGCGTCACCACATCGTGACCGGCCTTGGAGTGGCCCGCGTAGTTCGCGTGGAGCATGGGATTCTCCCAGGTAAATTTTGGATCCAGCAATTCCATGATGGACCGATCCTCGATATAAACCGTCTCAAACAGAAGCAGTGGCTCCGCAATCATGTGCATACTGGTGCGATAACCATCAACCAGATAGAAGTAGGGAAACTTCTTTGGATCCGGAACCGACGTAATCA
>JAPKDK010000365.1 GCA_028872645.1 Verrucomicrobiota bacterium | reverse complement strand
ACTACGCGAAGCAGGTTTTGAAATCATCGCCAGCCCCCACCGCGGATATCAGCTGATATCCGCGCCCGATGACCTGCTTGCTGTCGATCTACAATCACGACTCATCCAAGATCAAGTGATTGGCAACGCCGTGCGCGTTTTGCAAAACACCACGTCCACCAATGACGAAGCCAGCCGCGCCGCGTTGGAAGGACACCCGGAAGGGCTCGTGATCTTTGCTGAATCTCAATCCGCCGGACGCGGCCGCATGGGTCGCCGTTGGGCATCCCCCACCGGACGCGGTTTGTGGTTTTCCGTGCTTCTGCGCCCCAGCATTGCCCCAAGCGAATGCACCCAACTCACAGCAACGTCCGCAAATGCGCTGGTGCGCGCTATTCAGTCAACCACCGGCATTACGCCGGAGATCAAATGGCCCAATGACCTTTTAATTAAGGGCAAGAAAATCGCAGGCATCCTTACCGAAATGAGCGCCGAACTGGAACATGTAAGCTCGGTCGTACTCGGCATCGGTATTGATGTGAACCAAACCGCCAGCGAATTTCCCGCCGACCTGCGTGGCATTGCCACTTCCCTGAAATTGGCCACGGGCAAAAATATTTCGCGACCGGATCTCGCCGAGGCGGTGCTGCGCGAGCTCGATCGCGAATATGCCCACATCCTTGCCGGCAATTTCGCCGCCGTGGCGGAAGAGTGGGCCAGCCATTGCAGCACGCTTGGAAAACAAGTCAGCATCGACATGGGCACCCGCCGCATACGTGGACGTGCCGAGGCATTGGATGAAAATGGCGCGCTGCTGCTCCGCACCGAACACGGCCGAATCGAACGCATCATCGGGGGCGAAGTCACTCTCACGAAATGAATCTACTGCTCGACATCGGCAACACCCATACCAACGCGGGCCTCATCCGTGGCAAACGCATTGCGCCACACGATAATTTCTCCACCGCCAATTGGCAAAGCCCGCGCGCGGCGAAATGGCTGCGACGATTTCTTGGAAAACAAACTGTGGTTAGCGCGACGTTATGCAGCGTCGTGCCGACCGCCACGCGCGCGGCGCGGAAGGTTTTGCTGGAGATGGGAATGAAAACTCAAGTTATCACCTATCGCAATTGCGGGCTGGAGATTGCCTACCCCAAACCCGCCACCATCGGCCCCGATCGATTGGCCAATGCGCGTGCGGGGCTCGAACACTTTGGTGCGCCGGTGGTGATTGTCGACTTTGGCACGGCAGTCACCTTCGACATTGTCGACGTTCAAGGCCGTTATGCCGGTGGTATCATCGCCCCCGGGCTTTCCGCGATGACGGATTATTTGCACGAAAAAACCGCGCTGCTCCCGCGTGTTGAAATCCGTGATACACGTTCCGTTATTGGCAAGACCACCGAACACGCCATGCGCATCGGCGCGGTCCACGGCTACCGCGGTCTTATCAGCGGGCTCATCAAAGAGCTGCGACACGAATTATCCGCTCGCAAATTGCCAGTGGTGGCCACCGGCGGAACCGCACGACTCATCGCGCGGCAATGCCCTGAAATCACTGCCGTGCGACCCTTGCTCACGCTCGAAGGACTCCGACTCGCTTCCTGTCACGCCAGTTGATAAGCTCGCGTGCGGATGAATCGAATCGACCAACGCTTTGCCGACTTGCGTGCCGCCGGCCAAAAAGGCTTTGTAGCCTACATTGGCGCTGGTGACCCGAATCTTGTGGCCACGGAAAACATTGCCGTAGCACTCGATGCCGCCGGTGTCGACGTGCTTGAGTTGGGTGTGCCTTTCAGCGATCCGCTGGCTGATGGCCTTGTCAACCAACTCGCCGCTCAACGCGGCCTTGCCAGCGGCACTACTCCCGCCAAACTACTGGATTCCGTGGCCAACATCCGTAAGCGTTCACAAGTCCCCATTGTCCTCTATATATACTACAACCTCATTCACCGGCGCGGTTTGGCTGAATTTATCAATGACGCTGCAGAAGCAGGAGTGGACGGAATACTCGCACTGGACCTCCCACCCGAGGAGGCCGACGAATACGAAACGCTCATGCGCGATGCTAGTTTGTGTAGCATTTGGCTAGTCGCACCCACCACGCCCGAAGAACGGATCGCCGCGATCACCTTGCGGGGCAGTGGTTTTATTTATTACATTTCGCGCGAAGGCGTCACCGGCATGCAGCAGAATGTAGCGGCTAACATGGAAGAAGCCACCGCCGTCATTCGCAAACACACTAAGCTGCCCATTGCGGTGGGGTTTGGTATTTCCAATCCCGAACAAGCCCGTCAAGTGGCCGCGTGCAGCGATGCGGTTGTGGTGGGAAGCGCGATTGTGAATCAAATCGCCGAACACGGTGC
>JAPKDK010000364.1 GCA_028872645.1 Verrucomicrobiota bacterium | reverse complement strand
CATCCCGCCATGCGGGCCATCTACGGCCTACCCGGCGAGGGCTCCATAGGAAACTGGACGCCGGAGCTCACCGAACGCGCCCGCATCAGTTCGCCCATCACCTACCTCACTCGCGACGACCCGCCCTGCTACCAAACCTACGGCTCGACCGACACCCCCGTCACCCCGCGCACTCCGCCCAACGAATGGGTCCACCACCCCCGCCTCGGCATCAAGCTCAAGCAAGCCATGGACAAACTCGGCATCGAATGCCACGTGCAATACAAAAACGGCCCGCCCATCCCGGCGTACCGCGGCGTGAATGATTTTTTGGTGAAAAAACTTACAGGCAAGTGAAATCAAAATTCACCACAGAGGACACAGAGAAAAACCAATTCATAAATCTCTGTGCTCTCTGTGCCTATGTGGTAAAAAATATTTTATGAAAATGTTTCTAAAAAGCGAATGGGCCGAGCGCGATACGCGCATCGATGTCGTCAACCCCTTCAACGGCGAGGCGTTTGACACGGTGCCGGAGGCAACGCCAGCGGATGTGACCGCAGCCGTCGATGGCCTGGTCGAGGGTGCGAAGGTGATGCGCGCGATGACAGCGCTGGAGCGTTGCGAAATCTTGCGTAAAGCGGCCACGTTGATGCGCGCGCGGGTAGATGAAATCGGCACGCTCATTTCCACCGAGGAAGGCAAAATCCTCGCCGAGGGTAAGCTCGAGGTTTCGCGCGCGGCGGAGACAATTGACCTTTCCGCCGACGAGGCCCGGCGCATCACCGGTGAGGTGCTGCCGCTCGATGCCGCGCCCGGCGGCGCGGGCAAGCTCGGTTTCACATTGCGCGTGCCGGTGGGCATTGTCGCGGCCATCACGCCGTTTAATTTCCCGCTCAACCTCGTGGCGCACAAGCTTGGCCCCGCCATCGCGGGCGGCAACGCTGTGCTCATCAAGCCCGCCACTGACACGCCGCTCTCGGCCTTGAAGCTCGTGGAGATTCTGCTCGAGGCCGGCCTGCCGCCCGAGGCCATCGCCTGCCTCACCGGCCCGGGCAGTTCCATTGGCGCGGCTATTTGTACCGACGACCGCATTCGCAAAATCACTTTCACCGGCAGCGTTGAGGTGGGCAAGGCCATCTGTCGCGCCGCCGGGCTCAAGCGCGTGACGATGGAACTCGGCTCCAACAGTCCGCTCATTGTGCTCGACGACGCCGACCTCGCGAAGGTCACCACCGCCACCGTCGCCACCGGTTTTGCCAATGCCGGCCAGGTTTGCATCTCCTGCCAGCGCGTCATCGCCACGCCGGGCATCCACGATAATCTGCTCGATGAACTGCAACCACTCGTCGCTGGCCTCACGGCGGGCGACCAATTGGCCGAAGGCACAAATGTCGGTCCGCTCGTACGCGAGAGCGATGCCACGCGCGTAGCCGATTGGGTTCGCGAAGCATCCACCAATGGCGCGCGCCTCCTCTGCGGCGGCGAACGCGAAGGCGCTGTCGTCCAGCCCGCGCTGCTCGCCGACGTTAGCCCCGACATGCGCCTGAGCTGCGACGAACTCTTCGGCCCCGCCGTCGGCGTCACCCGCGCCGCCAACATCGACGAGGCCATTGCTCTCGCCAACGACACCCCTTACGGCCTCAGCGCCGGCATCTTCACCGAGAACCTCGACGCCGCCCTGCGCTTCACGCGCGAAGTGGACTGCGGCAACCTGCACATCAACTGGGGCCCCATGTGGCGCGCCGACCTCATGCCCTACGGCGGCCTCAAGGACAGTGGCCTCGGCAAGGAAGGCCCCAAATACGCCATCGAGGAAATGACCGAAACCAAGATGGTGGTGATTCACGGGCAGTGATTTTTGTAACCGCTCGTGTTGAATGCGCGTATAGTAGATAAATTGATGAATCGATACCTCACGACCACACTGGTTGCCGCGCTCCTGATGGGCTGCGGCAAGAAAGAAGAAACCTCGAAATCAGCCCCACCCAATGTGGATATTTTCAAGGCCACGGCGGAAGGAAGTCTTGAGGCACTCAAGCAGCATATCGCAGCCGGCACCGACCTGAACCAGCGTACGCCCGACGACCAAAAATCCACCCTGCTGATAACGGCCGCCGCCTTCGGGCAAGCGAAAGCTGCCAAGGTGCTGATTAAAGCCAAGGCGGACTTGAACCTCCAAAACAAGGATGGCAATACCGCATTGCATACGGCGGCGTTCCTATGTCACCCCGAGATCGTGGAGGCGCTCCTGAAGGCGGGCGCGGATAAGGCAATCAAAGCCAATACAGGTGCAACCGCGCTTGATGGAGCACAAGCACCTTGGAATGAGGTCAAGCCTGTCTATGATCATTTAAACACATTCA
>JAPKDK010000363.1 GCA_028872645.1 Verrucomicrobiota bacterium | reverse complement strand
TTCCAGCAGTCGCCCGTCCACGAGGAGTTCCTGCCATTGCTGGAAGGCGACGCGCCCAATGTGTTTGTGTCGGTGATGCTGCTGCGCGGTTCGGCGGATAGCACGCGCAAAATCAAGACCGCAGAATATCGCATTGGTTATTGCGAATTGAAAGTGGAACGGCCCAGCTCGCGACTGCACGTAAAGGCTAATTTGGCGCAGTCCGATTACCAACCCGGCGAGGAAGTGGAGGTTTTGTTGAGCGTCAATGACCACGCCGGAGCGGCTGTCCCCGGCACGGAGGTCACGCTGTATGCCGTGGACGAGGGCATTCTCGACCTCACCGGCTATGAAGCGCCCGACTTGCATTTTTTCTTTTACGCGCCCCGAAAACTGTCGGTGGATACTTCAACCTCCTTCGCCTTTATGCGCACGGAGGATCCTAATCGCGTTGCGTTCGGGAATAAAGGTCACCTCATTGGCGGCGGCGGCGACACTGGCAAATTGCGCCGCAAGTTTCTCGCGGTCGCATTTTGGAATGCCACGCTACGCACGGATGCTGAAGGCCGTGTTCGGGTGAGCTTCACCGCGCCCGACAGCCTCACTCGCTATCGCCTCTTTGCTGTCGCGCATTCGGGCGATCGCTTTGGCGCAATGGAAACCGGTTTCCGAATTCACCAGCCCTTGATGGTGGAATCCGCACTGCCGCGCTTCGGCCGCGTGGGCGATCAACTCATTGCGAAGGCGATGGTCTACAACCAAACCGGCCAAGCCATCGAAGCCGATGTGAAACTCGAACTGGACGACGCTATCACCGCCAACGGCAAGCTCGAACGCCGCATCACCATTCCTGCCCAAGGCACGGTGGCGGTGAACTTCCCGTTGCACTTCGCTGACGTCGGACAAGCCCGCACGGTGTGGCGCGTTCGTTGCCCCGCGCAACCTAAGCTCGCCGATGCACGCGAGTCGTTTATTGACATTCGCCACGTTGCACCTTTGCGTCGTGCAATTCATTTTTCCCGCATCTCAGGTGTCGAAAGCGATTTGTTGAAACACATCGACCCCGCGCTGCGCCAGGCCCAAGGCGAATACACCATCAGCGTCAGCACCTCGCCGATGGCGGAACTGGATGCGGCCGCGGATTATTTGTTGTTGTATCCGCATGGTTGTGTGGAGCAAACCAGTTCGCGTTTGTTGCCGTGGCTGTTGCTGGATGAATTTGAGGATGTATTTCCCCGCTTTAAATCCGACTCGCCGAAGGCGCAGGAGATCATCGAGCGAAGCATTAATCGCCTGATGAGCATGCAGGATTATTCCGGCGGGTTAGGCTATTGGCCAGGCAGTCGTGCCACTCTTTTTGCCAGTGCCTATGGCGGAATGGTGCTGGCTATCGCGGAAGAGAGGGGCCATGACGTGCCGGACGACCAACTGAAATCGTTGGCGAAGTATCTCGCAAAAAAAGTGAAAGGGCCATTGGTTGAGAAACGCGATGGCGAATATTGTCTCGCGCTGTACACGCTCGCGCTGCTTGACGAGGCGCAACCGGCTTATCACGAACGGATGTTTAAGCAACGCGATCAATTGTCCAGCAGCGGACGCGCGCTGTTGGCCATGGCCGTTGCTAAAGTGAACGGGCCAAAGGAGATGGTTCGCGATTTACTGAAGCGCGCGAAATCCAAACAACGCGGCTTTAGTTATTTTGGCAACTCAAGCCAATTGCTTGCAATGCGGCTGCTGGCCGTTTGTCAGCACGATGCAGAATCGCCGGCCGCCGCGGAGCTCGCCGGGAAAATTGTTGCCAGTGCGCGTGCGGGCCATTGGGGAACCACCTTTGGCAATGCGTGGGTGGTCTATGCGATGGCTACTTTCGCCAGTCATCAAGCCGCAGAAGAAGGTCCGGCAAACGCCACGATTTTATGGGGAACTCAGGCGCGCGCCTTCAAGCTCAACGCGAAGCAACGTCGCGTAGTATTCACGTTTGCAAACGAGCCCGGCCCGAATGAAAAGCCGATGCTCCTGCGTAATCCCGGCGAGCGTGCTCTGTTTGTGCAGGTGAAGGCGGCGATGTATCCCGCGCAACAACAAACCAAGCCAGTGAAACAAGGCCTCTCCATCCATCGCACTTACGCGCGGTTGAAAGATAACGGTAAAGAGGATGCGGACGCTCCACTGCGCGTGGGCGATTTGGTGCGGGTTACATTGCGGGTGGATGTCCCCGCGCCCGCACATTATTTTGCGATTGAAGATGGTTTGCCCGCCAACTTGGAGCCGATGAATACGCGTCTGAAAACACAAAGTACACGGGTGACGGCAAGAAATAATTGGCACGTGAGTCATCAAGTGTTGCGCAAAGATCGTGCGGTGTTTTATGCCAA
>JAPKDK010000362.1 GCA_028872645.1 Verrucomicrobiota bacterium | reverse complement strand
CCTTGTTTGACCAACAGCGCCAGGATCACGGTGAGCCCGAGCGCGGTGCAAAAGCCCAGCAAGTGCCGCCGATTGGGAGGCGTCCACAAACCCGCCAGCAGCACCAACACGCCGAGCAGCGCCACTCCGATTTCGATGTTGATGAGGGAAAGGTTCATTTGCGTTTGTACATTTCCACCACGTGCTCGAGGCTTTCGCGGGCGGTTTCAATTTTGTTGGTCAACAACTTGGGCGCGAAGCCAAAGAGCAACAGCGCGCCCAACAAAATAATAAATGGCAGCTTGTGCCAGCCGGGAATGTCGTCGGTGTGCGGGGCATCGTCCGCGCGCGGGCCGTGCAGCAATTGGCGCGCGGCACGCAGCATATATACCGCGCCAATCACGAGTGCCGCCCACGCGGCGATGCCGGTGATGAGTGGCATCGTTTTCCACGCGCCGAAGAAGACTGTGATTTCACCGGCAAAATTCGCGAAGCCCGGCAAACCGCAACCGGCGAGCAAGGCCATCAAAAGTAGCGTTCCCCAAAATGGCATCACAGTGAGCAGCCCGCCGAGCTTGTCCATATCTAGCGTACGCGCTTGTTGGTGCAGATGCCCGCTGAGCGCGAAGGCCAGCGCGGCGAGCAGTCCGTGGGCCACCATCACCATCACCGCGCCGGTGAGGCCAATGAACGTCATGCTCGCGATGCCGAGAAACACAAAGCCCATGTGTGCCACGGAGGAGTTGCTGATGAGGCCGTTGAGATCTTTTTGGCGCATCGCCACGAGGCCGCAGTAAAGGAGATTACCGAGGCACAGCCACGCGAGCACGGGCAGCCATTGCTGCGCACCATCGGGCAGGATGGGCAGGGCGACGCGGATGAGCATGAATAAACCGAATTTTTTAATGACGCCCGCGTGCATCATCGCCGTGGCGGTGGGCGCGGCGCCGTATGCCAGCGGCGCCCAAGTGTGGAAGGGCCACAGGCCGACGAGGATACCGAGGCCGAACATCAGCAGCGCGAATACGAGTCCCTGCTGGCCGGTGGTCATCAGGTCCCCTTGGTCGGCTTGGACGCGATGGATGATTTCGGGGAGGTTGAATGTTTCGTAGTGGAGATAAATCATAATCAGCCCCACCAACGCGAGCAACGCGCCGAGGCTGAGATAGAGGGTGGTTTTGTACGCGGCGAATTCGCGGTTCTCGCCGCGACCCCAGACGCCGATCATAATGAAAGTTGGGATGAGCGCCAGTTCGTGCAGGAAATACATCAGGAAAATATCCAGCGCCATGAACGCGCCGAGGATGCCACCGGTCATCAACAGCAGCAGGATGGCGAATTCTTTTTCGCGCGCCTTGATGCCGCTTGCGCAACACGCGGCGGCGAACGCAACGATAGCCGCCATGAGCACCAGCAGCACGCTCACGCCATCCACGCCCACGTGAAAGCTGATGCCGAGGGCAGGAATCCACTCAGCGGTTTGCACGAAGGCGTAGCCATGGTTGATGGAAGTGAGGTCGGTGTTCGGTTCAAACTTAGCGAACACAAACAGCGCCAGCACTAGCGAGCCCAGCGTGGCGAGGATTGCACCCCACCGGAACACAGCACGGTTCTCGCGTGGCACGGCCATTAGCACTAACGCCATTAAAATCGGCCAACCAAAGATGTATGTTAATGGCGACATGTTAAAACAGGAAAAAGGTCAGCATCACGAGCAAGCCGAGTGCCAGCAGGAGAGCGTAGGTTTGGAGGTTGCCCGATTGCACGAGGCGAAGGAGACAACCGGTGAGATCCACCGCGCCGCTGGTGCCGCGCACGCCAATGCCGGAGATGATCCAGCGGTCGAACCAATCGGCATAGTGTGACAATCGTTCTTGCGTCCATTTGTTCAGCCACGCGTAAATTTCGTCGAAGTAAAACTTGTCTCGCATGCCCCGCGCCAGCGCGCCGAGCTTGGAGGGCAGGGGGTCTTCCTTCGCACCCTTGTAAATGACCCAGCCCAAGGCCAGTCCCGCCAAGCTCGCCACGGTGCCGGCAATCATGGCGGCTAAATCGGCGGTGGGCGAAATTTGATTTAACGGCACAGCGCCATTCACCTTGGATCCCAGCCAGATGACGTTCATTAGAAAATCTTTTAACCCAAACCAACTCCAGCCCAATCCGATACTTAGTGTTGAAAGCAGACCCAATCCGATACTTAGTGCTGAAAGTAGAATAAGCGGTAGTGTCATTTCGGCGGGCGATTCTTTGGCGTCATTGGCGGCTTCGCTACGGCTGTCGCCATCAAACGCTACGAGTACGCAGCGCATCATATAAAACGCGGTGAGTAATGCCACGGCCACGCCGAGGTAAAAGAGGGGTTGATTGGTCGCATA
>JAPKDK010000062.1 GCA_028872645.1 Verrucomicrobiota bacterium | reverse complement strand
AAGTTTTGCCGCCGACATCCGTGGCGAAGCCGAGCACGTGCTCTGGATTGATCTGTGCAGTGACCGTTGGCGTGAGGTCGTGCCGCACCAAAATATAGGGCTCGGTGAGGTGGCTGAGGTCCAGCGCGCCGCGTCCGGTGAGGTTGCCGAGCACGCGGGAAGTCACATCGCGAATGTCCGCGGCGCGTTCGCGCAGGTATTCGTCCTCCACACTACCCAGCGCGATGGCGTAGTTTTCCGAGACTTCGTGGAAGGCAAACTCGACATTTACGTTTTCTGCCTCAATGAATTTTTTGACTTCATCGAGCAACGTCTGATCTTCGAGCACGAGCAGATGGGCATCGAAAATTTCCGCATCGGACGAGCCCATTCGATCTCGGACCTCATCCTGGATGCGGGCGATTTCGCGGCGGGTGGCGGTGAGGGCCTCTTGGAGACGATCCAGTTCAGCGGGGAAATTTTTGGGCTCCACACGATGGCGCGCGGGGCGTTCGCCGTGGTCGTCATCGAGGATGACAATCCGCCCGCGCACCACGCCCGGCGAAACGCCAATGCCCCGAAAGATACGTTCCCCATTATCAATCCCGTCGGCCACGCGCGGATGATGGTTTGCGGGAAGGGCGGGGAACAAGCAAAAACCAGAGAAAGAAAATGAACCGCCAAGGCGCAAAGATGTCAAGTTGGGATGGGACAGAATAAAACAGACGTGATAATCAGGCAGTTTTCCGCCAAGATGCGCCTGTGCCTGACCCACGCGCCATCCAAAACCTTGCCCTCGTTGGATTTATGGGCTGTGGGAAATCCACCGTGGGCCGCGCGGTGGCGGGCGAGTTGGGGTTTGAGTTTGTGGATACCGACGCGCTGGTGGAAGAAGCCGCGGGCGCGCCGGTGAGTGAAGTTTTCGCCAACGCCGGCGAGGAAGCCTTTCGCAAACTGGAACGCGAAGCCATCGCCAGCTTGGAAACACGACGTGGTTTAGTGATCGCCACCGGTGGTGGCGCGGTGACTGTTGCCGAAAATCTCGAAAGCCTCAAACGCCACGCCCTCGTCGTGTGCCTGTGGGCCGGTGCCAAGGCCTTGCACGATCGCACGAAGCACCAAACCCATCGGCCATTATTGCAGCAGGAAAATCCGCTGGAAGTCATCCGCGCGTTGCTCGCCGAGCGCGAGCCGCATTACAAAAAGGCCGACGTCATCATCAACACCGAGCACCGCCCCCAACGCGTTGTGGTCGCCCAAGTGAAGCATCAGTTCGAGGAATCCAGCGGCGGCGGCACTTCCACTGCAGCGGCCTCCTGAGCCTCTGCCGCTTTCTCCGCCTTAAACACCTGCGCCGTCGTCACCTGCGCCCAGATCCACATCACTTTGAAAATCACTAACCCCACGCAGCCGATGATGAAGGGCCGTGTCATTTGTCCTTTGATTCCCTTGAACGTCTCGCCCATCGTATCCGGTTCATCCAAACCGCCGGCGTAAACCTGCACGGCGTGGTAAAGCTCGATGCCCAAGTGAATTAAAAGCACAATTCCAATCACCGACCCCACCGTTTGAAGGGTCCCCGAAATCCAGCGTTTACAAATCAGCGAGCCCAACCCCGGCACCGCCATATTCGCCATCAGGCAAACCCACTTCATATCTGCGGCGGTGGAGGCGGAGTGGGGCTGGCGACCTTCGCCGGCTCACTGCGTGCGCCGAAGAGATGTTCGTAGCCCGCCACATGAATCGCTAGTCCCAGCGGTAAGGTGAAGAGCAACCCCACACAACATGCAATCACGCCCGCCTCAGCGATGATGACCCAGACTATCAGGAAAAAGAACATCTGAAACCAATGTTTGTTCACCACTTTACGGCTGGTCGTCATCGCTTGCCAGAAACCCAATCGCCGGTCAATTGCCAACGTCGCGGCGTACATCCAGGCGATGCTCAAATACCACACCGGCAAAATCATCAGCCCGTATCCCGCGATCACCATCAGAATATTGGTGCCCAGAAAATCCGGCTCTGTGCCGGTGCGGATTGCTTCGATGATCGGCCCGCCGATGCTCAAGCCAACCAGAACCAGTCCGGGAATCATTGAAACAATAATCAAGGCGAATTGGACCAAGCCCAATAAAAAAAGATTCCCAAAGCCCCGCGTGAAGCCGGAAAAAATATCGGCAATCTCAGCCTTCTGCCCGCGGTTTTGTTTGATGAAATAATAGATAAACCCGCTCATCACGGGGACGTTTATGACGATCCATAACAAGCTAAAAAGAAGACCAATAAACGGGATCATCATCAGCGCCATCAGCACCCCGATTAAGGCCAAAAAAATCGCCGAAGTGCCGATGATCGCGCCAAGATTGGCGGAGAGCACCGCCCAACCTCGCTCGAAACAGCCCGCGCTCCACACATTGTAATCCCGCGCAAACAAATCCGAAGGCAAAGCCGGATCCAATCCGCCGCCTTGTGGATCAGCTGAATACGGGTGAGGGGCCGTGGGCTCTGCCGTAGAGCCGCCGCCCAGATCCTTTACAAATTCCGGAAAATCTTGCACGCGCGTCCAGTCCTCAGCTCCTTCGGGCTTGATACGCGTCTCTCCATTGGCACGCCCCGCCTGAACCCATTCCCGAACTTCCTCCGTCGACACCGGGCCGTATTCTTTTCCGTCCCCGCCGATGATAATATATTGGCTCATGATAAATTTAGCGGAACGCCGCTTTTACTTCCGGTTTGCTCAAAACAACAATCGCCCAAATCCCTGCGCCAATGCCGAGGCAGCAGCAACCCCAGTCACACAGAATGCAAAGAATACTCGCTGTCATCGCCAGTCCATACGACTGGCACTTTTTCATTTTAAGTGCGCCCAGAACAATCAGGATATTAGCAATGAAACTGAATGCATTACTGATCAAGCTGGCGGTTCCGGAAAACTGCAGTAAAAAATCCCTTACATCAGGCGGCAGATCGTTATACGCATCTTGGCCTTGGGTGAATTGGAACAAAACGTTAATCGGCACCAATATCAAACTGACAATCCCCAGCACCATCATGAAAATCGCTGGGCCTTTGACCGCCGCCTGAGCTGCGCTCGGGTTGACTGCGATGGGTTGGGGCATACCAAGGTTTGCAGGCACGGGCGGTGCGCCGCCGGAAGTCAGCTCGGGGTATTGCCCCGCCGGTCGCCACGCGCCGCCATCGGCGCTGACTTGTGAGTTTGTGTTTACGCGGTTCTCCGCCATGAACTGCTGCATTTGTTCCTGAGAGTACGGCCCGTAAGGTTTACCGTCGCCACCGATGAAATGATATTTTGCCATAGCTAAATCAACTGCGCGAAATCTAAGGATTTGCGATACCAATGGCAACGCCCAAAGCGAGCAGGATTCCGATTAGCAGCATGCTCAGGATAGAACAAATGAGCCCCGCGATGGCCATGCCTTTGCCTTGTTGCTGGGGGTTGGCTTTGATTTGAGCGAGTGCTACGGCAGAGAAAATGAGGCCGAGAATATTAAACGGAATGCCGCAACATGGGTAAGTTGCCAGGATGGACAGGATGCCCAAGATCATGCCCGTGATGGCAAAGCCGTTGGTGGACTGGGTAGTTGGGGGGGCAAAGGTGGGGAGTGGCGCATACACCGGCGCAACGGGCGCGGATGGTGGTGATATTGGCGTTAGCGGAGGCAACGGCGCGACGGCTTGGGGATTCAGGTCCGCAGCGAATTCCAGCAGGCTGTCTAATTGCACCCATTCCTCCTTGCCTTGAGGCTTGATTTGCGACTGCGCATTCAGCCGGCCTTCGGCAATCCATTCCCGCACTTCCACCGCCGCCTTTAGCCCATACTCCTTGCCGTCGCCGCCGATGAGGGTGTACTCGCGCCCCGCCGTCTTGGACGCCTCGGCGATGTCCTCCGGGATGGGTGGCAGTTTGGATTCCTCGGGTTCGTTGCTCATCGGGTTTTTATCGAGAGCCGAGGTATATGGAAACCGCCATCACCACAAAAGCCAAAAGTGAAAGCGCGCCCACCACGATGCCAAGATAGCCCGTAATCAGCCCCGCCACTACCATGCCCTTGCCGCCAGCGAGTTCCGGTTCCGCGCCAATGGCGCTCCAACCCACGTGGCCGCAGATCACCGCCGGCACGCCCAGCATCAAGCCCAACGGAAAAAACACCAGCGCCACAATCCCCAGCACCAAGCTGCCGACCGCCAGACTATGCGCGGGTGGCGGCAGAGCCGCCGGTAAGGGTTGTCCACGCAATGGCCGGATCCATTCTGGAAAAGTTGAGAGTGGCCGCCATGATTCTTCGCCCGTGCGCCGTGCCATCGTGCGATGGCTCGCGCGGCCCTCGCGGATCCAACGGCACAACGCCGCCGCATCTTCGGGCCCATGCGCCCGATTGTCCGTGCCGATGATTTCGTAAGTTGACCGCATCAATCGCAAAAATCTACTTCGAGGCAAATATTCCAATTAAAAACAAGACGGTAAAAATAAGGCTAACGATGATTTCCATTGCACCGCCAATGACTGCAATCCAAGCATGGGCAGTGCCTCTGACGACTGGATTTTCTTTCACATTTTTCAATCCCTTGATGCCCATTACCAGAGTGCCAATGGAGAAAATCACACCGAGGATCGGGATGAACATAAGGATCCCACCGGCGAACGCCATGTAGTAGCCGATTAAGGCATGCTTATTTTTATAGGGGATTAAGCCGCCAGTGGCGTCACCCTCGACTGTTCCCTGGCCCACATGCGGCGGCGCGGCACCGGGATAGCCCGTGGGTGATGGCGAAGCCAAGCCGGTGAGCGCGGGGGCAAACTCCGGGAAATAGGCCAGTGGTTTCCATTCCTGTGAACCTTCCACGCACGTCATCGTTTGGCCGTTGGCGCGGCCTTCGGCAATCCATTGATTGAGCGTGGCCGCATCGATCGGTCCGCGGGGTTGATTGTCTGATCCAACGATATGATACATTTTTACTTTCGGTTGACGGCGCGTTGGGTGCTCAAAGTGAGCTTTGAAACTAACAGGAAACCAACCAATCCGCGAGGCAAAAACCACGCTCGCCTATTTCTCCGAAGCCGGTTCCACCACCGGCGGCGAGGCGAGCCAATTAAAAGGAGCGATCGGAATATTTCGCACCACGCCGAGTGCTATAAAAATAACCGCAATCCAGATTAGCGGCTGATTGCATTCGACTTGGGCGAGGGGCACGGGCATTTCGCCGTGCCGCCGCCATTCGCGCAGCCACAGGAAAATGAGAAAGCCCACAATCGGCAGCGAGAGAATGTAGCCGGGATGAAACTGAAACGCGGCTAGCAGCCGTCCGTGCGTCAGCGCGTGCGTGGCGCGCAGACCGCCGCAGCCGGGGCAGTCGAGGCCCGTCACTTTTTTGAAACCGCATTGCGGGAAATATTTTTTGTTGGCCACC
This sequence comes from Verrucomicrobiota bacterium, assembly GCA_028872645.1. Taxonomy (GTDB): domain Bacteria; phylum Verrucomicrobiota; class Verrucomicrobiia; order Limisphaerales; family UBA1100; genus JACNJL01. The sequence continues at coordinate 7,066 of JAPKDK010000062.1, read as the reverse complement.
GGCTCGTTTTGGTGCACGAACACGATCGCCGCCACAAGTGCCGCGATCGTCAGCACGGGCAGCAGTTTCCACACTTGGCGCGGCGGCGGGGTGGTGAGGATGGGCGGTTCGTCGGGCATTTCAGGCAGCGAGCGCAGTGAGCTTGGCGGCCGCGCGGCCATCGTCGATGACGGCGGCGGCGAGATCGATGCCGGTGCTGATGGTGTTTGCCGCGCCGGCAACAAATAATGCCGCGCCGGCATTTAACAACACCGCGTCGCGTTTGGGGCCTTTGTCTTCGCCATTCAAAATCGCGCGAATGAGGCCGCCGTTGGTTTCCGCATCGCCACCGGCGAGGTCTTTGAGGGTGGCGCTCGGCAGAGCAAGGTCAGCGGGGCACAATGTCGAAGTTGAAAATCCTTTGTTTTGATAAAACTCAGCAATCGCATTTTCGCCCAGCGTGGAAAGTTCGTCCATCCGTTGATCGCCCACGCTGCCGCTCACCACCATTCCGCGTTGGATGCCAAGGGTTTGCAAAACTTTGGCCATCGGTTCGGTGAGCTCGGCGCGCGGCACGCCGATGAGTTGGGCGGTGGGTCGCGCGGGATTGAGCAGCGGGCCGAGGAAATTAAAGAGCGTGCGCTGGCCCGCCTCGGCGCAAAGCTTGCGCGCGGGGGCGATGTGTTTGAACGCGGGATGATAAAGTGGCGCAAACAAAAACGCGAAGCCGTGCGCGCCCATCGAGGCAGCGGCGTCGGTGGGCGAAAGATCAATGGGGATGCCCAGCGCGGCGAGCACATCGGCGCTGCCGCTGCGGCTGGTGATGGCGCGGTTGCCGTGCTTGGCGACAGTGACGCCCGCCGCCGCGCATAAAATCGAAACGGTAGTGGAAATGTTAAACGTGTTCAGTCCATCGCCGCCCGTGCCGCACACATCGAGGATGACTCCCGCGCGCGTGGCGTCATCGAGCGGCACGACGGTGGCGCGCCCGCGCAGTTCGCCGGCGAACGCGGCCAGTTCCTCCGTGGACTCGCCTTTGGCCGCGAGCGCGGTCAGGAATTCCGCCTTCACTTCCGGTGTGATTTCCTCAGCAGTCATTTGCTGGACGGCTTCGGTTACTTGTTCGGCCGTCAAGTCCGCGCCTGCGCGCAATTGTTCGGTTAAAGTATTGAGCATCGGAGGGAAGGGTCGGGTTTCTTTGTGCGCGGTTCAAGGAATTTTGGGTAGGGCGGTTTCTCCGAAACCGCCTTGGTGCGCTCGGAGAGCACTCCCTGCCTCACTATTCACTACTCACCACTCACTTCCTCCGCTACATTGCGTGCCGCGTGGAAACGATCACACTCAAAACCGACACGGCCGATTGCTTTGCCGAAGCAGTCGTGCAAGCGTCGTCGGCGTTGCGGCACGGCGCGGTGGTGGCGTTGCCCACGGAAACGGTTTATGGCCTCGCGGCAAATGCGTTGGACGCCGCGTGCGTGGCGAAAATTTTTGAGGCCAAAGATCGGCCCTCGGAAAATCCAATCATCGTGCACGTGGCGGATGAATCGATGGCGCGCGATTGCGTGGCCGAATGGCCCGCCGCTGCTGCTGCGTTGGCAAAGGCATTTTGGCCGGGGCCGCTCACCTTGGTGTTGCCGAAGGCGGAGGGGATTCCGGATAATGTCACCGCGGGCGGGGACACGGTGGGCGTGCGTTGGCCGAGGCATCCGTTGATGCAGGAAGTGATTCGCACGTGCCGGTTTCCCTTGGCGGCCCCGAGCGCGAATGTTTCGAATCAAGTTTCCCCCACCACCGCCGATCACGTGGCGGCGCAATTGGCCGGACGCATTCCGCTCATCATCGACGGCGGCGCGGCCGAGGTTGGGATTGAATCCACCGTGGTGGAGGTGGCGGGTGATACAGTGCGCGTGCTGCGGCCGGGGATGATTTCCGGCGAGGCGATTGTGGCGGTGTGTCCCGTTGGTGCGGGTGAAAATGAAACGGGCATTTTGAAAAGCCCTGGCCAATTACCGCGCCATTACGCACCGAACGCGCGCTTACTGGTTTTGACGTGGACCGACGCGGAGGATTTGGAAAAACAAATCGCCTACTCGCGCACACCGCACGATCGCGTGTGCGTCATCGCCCACAATCGCATTGTCGCCGGCACGCGGTTTGGGCGCGTGAGTATTTTACCGAATGATTCCGAAGCGTACGCCCGCGCGCTGTATGCCGAGCTGCACGAATGCGACGCGGAAGGCACCGAGTTGATTGTCGTCGAGGCCGTGCCCGACGCGGCGGAATGGCAGGGGGTTGCGGATCGGTTGGCGCGAGCTGGGGAATAGTTTGGGAATGACGTTCGTTTGACGGCGGGGCGAACCGTCGCCACTCTCGCCGCAAATGGTACAGTATTTGGATTTGCTCCGGCACGTGCTGGAGAAGGGAAAGCGCAAGGAGGACCGCACGGGGACGGGCACCATTTCGGTGTTTGGGGCGCAGGCGCGGTTTGATTTGCGCGAGGGGTTTCCAATGTGCACGACGAAGAAGTTGCATTTGCGGAGCATCGTGCACGAGTTGCTTTGGTTTCTGAAGGGCGACACGAACATCGGCTATCTCAACGCGCATAAGGTGCGGATTTGGGATGAATGGGCGGATGATGCGGGCGATCTTGGTCGGGTGTACGGCGCGCAATGGTGCGACTGGCGCGCGCCGGATGGGCGCGGCATCAATCAAATCGACGAGGTCATCGCGCAGATCAAAACCAATCCGGACAGTCGGCGGCTGATTGTCAGCGCGTGGAATGTGGGTGAGCTGGATCAAATGGCGTTGGCGCCGTGCCACGCGTTTTTTCAATTCTACGTGCGCGATGGGGAATTGAGCTGCCAGCTTTATCAGCGCAGCGCGGATTTATTTCTTGGAGTGCCGTTCAACATCGCCAGCTACGCGCTGCTCACAATGATGGTCGCCCAAGTCACCGGCCTGCGCGCGGGCGAGTTTGTCCACACCTTTGGCGATTTGCATTTGTATTCCAATCACCTCGATCAAACCAACGAGCAACTCTCGCGCACGCCACGCGATTTACCAAAGATGAAAATTAATCCGGACGTGAAAAACATTCACGATTTTGTTTTCGAAGATTTTGAATTGGAAGAATACGACCCGCATCCGCACATCAAAGCGGCGGTGGCGGTTTAGGTTTGTTGAAGGTTGAGTGATGAGAGTTGAGGGTATGAAACCAAGCGCGTCCAAATCTTCGAACCCTCAACCTGTCTTCAAGGCGATCGCGGCTATGTCTCTGAATCGGGTCATCGGCAATGGTTTGAAAATTCCATGGCACTTGCCGGAGGACTTTAAGTGGTTCAAACAAACGACAATGGGGGAGGTTTTGGTGATGGGGCGGCGGACGTTTGAATCGATCGGTCGGGCGTTGCCGGGGCGTGAAACGTTTGTGCTCACGCGCGGGGATTTTTCGCATCCGGACGTGACGGTGATTCGGTCGTTGGATGACATTGCTCCGCGCTTGAATGGGCGCACGGGTTTTATTGCGGGCGGGGCGCAGATTTATGAACAGGCGTTGCCGCGTTGTTCGGATTTGTTGCTGACAATTGTGCAGCGCAAGGTGGAGGGGGATGTGTCGTTTCCGCCATTCGAAAATCATTTTGAGGAAGTGGCGGTGCTGCGGGCGGAAAAGGAATTTTGCATTGTGCATTATCGAAATCGTGAAATGAAATAATGGCGGACTTGCTGAAATCATCCGGTGCGATGGCTGGGGCCACGCTGGCGAGTCGGGTGCTGGGGATGGTACGGGAAATTTGTTACGCGCGGTTCATGGGTGACGGGCTGGTGGCGGGGGCGTTTGTGTTGGCGTTTATGATTCCGAACTTGTTCCGGCGATTGCTGGGCGAGGGGGCGTTGATGGCGGCGTTCATCCCGGTTTTTAAAGAGCAGGAAAAAACGGAGGGCGAGGCCGCGATGTGGCGCACGGCGAATGCGTTGATGAGCGGGTTGGTGGTGGTGCTGGCGGCGGTGGTGGGTGTGGGGTTGCTGGGAATCACGGCGGCGCTGGAGTGGGGCGAATGGAGCGTAAAAACGACACTGATGCTGGAGCTGTTGCGCTGGGTGTTTCCGTATGTGTTTCTGATTTGTTTGGCGGCAGTGGCGATGGGGGTTTTAAATTCGCGGGGGCATTTCTTTTTACCGGCGTTGGGCGCGTTGATTTTAAATGTGGTGATGATTGGCGCGGTGCTATGGTTGGCGCCACGTTATGGAACGGAGCTGAAAGATCAAGTATTCGCGTTGGCGGTGGGTGTGTTAGTGGCGGGGGTGGCGCAGTTACTTTATCAATTGCCGGCGTTGTGGCGGGAGGGGTTTCGACCGGAATGGGTTTCGCCGTGGGCGGATGGTTCGGTGCGGAAAATCTTGAGTCGGCTGGGGCCGGGCGTGATTGGCGTGGCGGCGTTTCAGATTAATGTGTTGGCGACATATTGCATTGGGTTTTTTGTGGGCGGGCACGTGGTGGCGTCCTACGGATACGCGGTGCGGTTGTTGGAATTGCCGCAGGGTTTGTTCGCGGTTTCGATGGCGACATTTTTGTTGCCGACGTTGGCGGGGTTGGCAACTGAGAAGAAGTACGGCGATTTTCGTACGCGCATTGATGAGGCGGCGCGGCATTTGTTGTTTTTGAATTTGCCTGCCGCGGTGCTGTTGTTTGTGATGGCAGAGCCGATTGTGCAGTTGCTGTTTCAGTACGGGGAGTTTGATGAGGCGGCTACGCAACGGACGGCGTGGGCGTTGCGATGTCTTGCGCCGGCGTTGCCGGGGTATTCGTTGGTGTTGATTTTGGTTCGGGCGTTCTATGCGTTGGGCGAGGTGCGGACGCCGGTAAAAATCAGCATCGCGTGTTTGGTGCTGAACTTGGTTTTGGCTTTGGCGATGGTGTTTCAGTTTAAGGACGGCTTGCAACAGGGCGCGTTTGGAATTGCAAATACGATCAGTTCCACCTTGAACGCGGTGCTTTTGTGGCGGGCGTTGCGGCGGCGGGAGGAGTTGGCGCCAATCGCATTACCGGGGTTGCGCAAACAATTGCCAATGATGATGGGCTTGGCGTGGATGGCGGGTTTGGTGGCTTGGGGCGTAGGGTTGGGATACTCGGATGGGATTGGCAAAAACGCGGAGGTATCGGAGCGTTTGTTGACGGTATTTGGGCCGCTGTTTAGCGCAGGGGTTTTTTACTGGGCGATGAGCGGTTTGGCGGGGGTGGACTCGGCGAAGGCAATTCTGGGAATTTTCCGGAGGAAGGGCTCGTAAGTAGCCGGAATGGCCCGTTTTTTCGCCTAATTAGTTTGCGAATTTGCATTTTCGGGTTACATTGTTTTAACGGGTTGGCAAGGCATGCGACCTAACTTGAGAGACAGGGGGCGAAAGCCAGTGGGCCTTGCCATATCCGGGGAGTATTTCAATATGAAACCATTTTTGGCCATTGATTGCGGTGCTGCGAGCTTGAAGGTGGCGTTGTTCGAGCCCCAAGCGAGCGGCAGCCTGGTGCTCGTGCGCTATGAAATCGTGTCGCTGGGGCAGCGCGGGTTGGAGGAAACCGACCGCGTGGGACTGCTCAAGGAGGTATTGCAGGACACGCTCAACCGGCACGAGATTCGCGCCAAGGGGCTTGAGGTACACGTCTGCACGCCGAGCTACCAGAGCTTCACAAAATTTTTGCGCACCCCGCCGGTGGAAGGCAGCAAGGTGGGGCAAATCATCCAGTATGAGGCCCAGCAAAACGTCCCCTTCCCGCTGGACGAAGTGGAATGGGATTATCAAATCCTCGGGACCGCAGCAACCGGCGAACTGGAAGTGATGCTGATGGCGCTGAAGCTCGACGTCATCGACAGCCTCTCCACCGTGTGCAACGACCTTGGGCTGAAGTTGGCTATTGTGGACGGCTCGGCCGCGGCGCTGCGCAACGCTTTCATGCACAACTACGGCGAGCTCGAAGGCTGCTCGCTGGTGCTGGACGTAGGTGCCAAAACCGCCAACGCGTTGTTCATTGAGGAAGGCGGCAAATTTTTTATGCGCAGCATCAACTTTGGTGCCAACGCCGTCACTCAGGAATTTTCCCGTGAGAGCGGCCTCGACTGGGCGGCAGCCGAAGAATACAAACGTGCCTACGGCTACGTCCACGTCACCAACACCGCCGAGCCCACCGACCCCTATCAGGCCATCCTCGTCAAAACCGCGCGCAACGTGATGACCCGACTGCACCAGCAAGTCGCCCAAACCATCCAGTACTATCGCGCCCAACAAGGCGGCTCCGCGCCCGTGCGGCTGTTCCTCGCCGGCGGCGGGGCGTCCATGATGTACACCGCCGAATTCTTTCAGGAGAAACTTGGCCTGCCTGTGGACTTTCTCAACCCCTTCCGCAACGTGGAGCTCGGCCCCGAAGTGGATCCCGAAGCCCTCGCCCTTGAAGCCCACAGCCTCGGCGAAATGGCCGGCCTTGGCCTGCGCGCAACAACCGTGGGCATGACCGAATTCAACCTGTTGCCCAATCGCGAAAAAATCAGCCGCCAAGTGGACCGCCGCGGTCCCTATGCTATCGCCACCATTTTCTGCGCGAGCCTCATCCTGTATGTTTCCGGTGCCGCACACCGCAGCATCGCGGCTAAGCACGCGGATGGAGTGAAAAAGATGGAGCAAGGTTTGGGCGATTTTGAAAAAACCGCGAACAAAATCACCGATGCCGAGGGCAAGTTGTTTGACCGCAAAGGGAAAGCCAAAAAAATGGAACGAATCCTGCGCAGCCGGTTTTACTGGATTGAGCTGGTGAACTCCATCCAGAGCACATTGGATGGTGCTGATGGCAAAATACTAATCCTCACCAACCCCAACGAGCTGATGCCCAAGGGCACCAATGAGGTTAACCAAATCAACGCCGAAAAAGTGGCTGAAGCGGACGCCGCCGTATGGCTGCAATCGCTCACCATGACGAAGTCCGCAGCCAATTCCGGAGGCAAACAGGGAGGCTTTGGTGGTGAAGCCGGCGGCGGCGCGGGAATGGGCGGCGCGGGAATGGGCGGCGCGGGAATGGGCGGCGCGGGAATGGGCGGCGCGG
>JAPKDK010000061.1 GCA_028872645.1 Verrucomicrobiota bacterium | reverse complement strand
CCTGAACATCTGTGTTTAATTTCTCTGGGTTCAAACCTTGGAGATTCCGCCGACAACATCAAGCGTGCCTTTCGAGCGCTCCAGATTCACTCCCACCTCCCGATCCGTAAATCTTCGCTCTGGCAAAGCACTCCCGTGGATTGTCCGCCAGATTCGCCTGATTTCATCAATGCCGCAGCGGCGTTTGTGCCGTTGGAAAATGAAACCCCCGAGTCGCTGCTCCTCAAATTGCAGCAAATCGAAATCCAATTTGGTCGCCAACCCAAGACAGTCTTAAACGAGCCGCGCGCGCTTGATCTCGATCTCATCACTTTCAAAAATGAAATACATACATCAGAGTCGCTGACTCTTCCGCATCCGCGGTTTCATCAACGCCGCTTTGTGCTCGAGCCGTTGATGGAAATCACGCCGCACGCCATTCTCCCCGGCCAAACTCAAACCGTCGCCAAACTCCTCGCCGCCCTCGACACGGACGAAGCCCTGACTTTACACTCCGCTCATGGCTGACGACAACGTGCCCACTCCCCGCCGCTGGTATCGCGCCCTTGGTCCGTGCCTCATCACCGCTTGCGTCGTTATCGGCCCCGGCAGCATTCTTACTAGTTCAAAAGTCGGGGCTGAGAAAGGTTACAGCATGAGTTGGGTCGTGCTGGCTTCGGCGGTTTTCATGCTGACGTTTATTCAAATGGCCGCGCGGTTGGGCGTTGTGTCCAGGGAATCACCCGGACAGTTGCTGGCCGATCGCGCAGGACGTTGGCTTGCAGTTTTGATTGGTGTCTCCATTTTCTTCGTTGCCTCGGCTTTTCAATTTGGAAACAATATTGGCGTTCACAGTGCCTTTGAGGCGTATTTTCAATTCGATTACATTGTGGTCGTTTTTAACGCTGCGGCCATCGCATTTTTATTTTTCTTTAAAAACTTATATCGCGCTTTAGAGAAATTAATGATGGGTTTCGTAGGGCTGATGCTGCTGGCGTTCGCTGCGAATTTATTGTTCGCCAAACCGAACCCCGCCGAATGGGCACGTGGGTTGGTGCCGACCGGCATAGGCTCCCTTGATCTCACAGTGCTCGGCTTGGTGGGCACCACTTTTGTAATTGCTGCAGCATATTTTCAAATCTATCTAGTGCGCCAAAAGGGAATCCAACGCGAGGACTTGCCGTCGAGCCTCATCGATTCTCGCGTGGGCGTGCTGCTGATGGCAGCGATTACTCTGATGATTATGGGGACAGCCGCCGCTGCGCTCAAAGGGGTTAAGCTCGAGGGAGCTGCCGATGTAGCCATGCAACTGGGTCCGCTGTTCGGGAGTTGGAGTAAAGCACTGTTTTGTCTGGGGCTTTTTTCCGCGGCGTACTCCTCGTTTATAATCAACTCGATGGTGGGCGGGTTTGTACTTTCCGACGGTCTCGGGTTGGGCTGTGATCCAGAGGATAAATGGCCGCGTTATATGACAGCAGCGGTCTTGTTGATTGGTATGGGCGTGGCAATGTACGTGATTAAAACCGGTATCAAACCATTGGCGGCCATCGTAATGGCGCAGGCGGTGACCGTGATTGTCGCGCCACTATTGGCCGCCGTTTTGTTGTGGTTGTGCAACCGCAAAGATATTATGGGCGAAGACCGTAATGGGCTTCTCATTAACACTCTTGGAGGTGTGGGATTTATGCTGCTGCTGATTATGGCAGGAAATACCGCAGTTTATAAAGTATGGCCAAAAGTGAGTGCGTGGCTGGGGTGAAATACAGTTTCCGCTTGTCGCAAACCTGCTTTGCGCGAATGCTGGGGCGGTGCCGTCTGTAAAGATCACCGCCGAAACCATCCGGCAAATGAAAAGCCGCGAGCCCATCGCCTCGCTCACGGTTTACGATTATCCGATGACGCGGATGCTCGATGAATGCGGCGTACCCTTGTTGCTCGTCGGTGATTCCCTTGGCATGGTCGTGCTCGGCCTTCCCGATACCACCGGCGTCACCATGGCAGACATGGAACACCACACCCGCGCCGCCGCCCGCGCCCAACCCCGCGCACTGCTCGCCGCAGATTTACCCAAAGGCAGTTACGAAACCGTCGAGGATGCCGTGGCCAACGCCCGCCGACTCATCGATGCGGGCGCCGAGGCCGTGAAGGCCGAAGGCGGCACAGCCATTCGTCCGCAAGTGGAGGCCATACTCGCGGCGGGTATTCCCTTTCTTGGCCACATCGGGATGCTCCCCCAAAATGTAAAAGCCGAGGGCGGCTATAAAGTGAAAGGCAAAACCGAAGCTGAACACGAAGCCATCTTGCGCGATGCCAAAGCATTGGCCGATGCGGGCGCGTTCGCTGTGGTGCTCGAACTGGTGGTCCCCGCCCTGGCCGCCGAGATTTCAAAAACGATTTCCATCCCCACCATAGGAATCGGCTCGGGCAGTGAATGTGATGGCCAGATTTTGGTGACCACGGATTTGTGGGCTACTTCGCCCAATTACATTCCACGCCACGTGCAGCCCAACATGCAAGTACCTGTCGAAATGCGACGGGCGGTAAGTGATTGGGAAAATTTAATTTCAACCACACAGGCACAGAGGACACAGAGCGAATAAATCTCTGTGGCCTCGGTGCCTCTACGGTGAAAAATGAAAAAACTAACGCACATTAACGTCCAAGGCGAAGCCAAGATGGTCGATGTCTCCGCCAAGCCGGTGCAGCAACGCGCCGCCACCGCTCGTGGGGAAATTCGGATGGCGAAGGAAACGCTTCGATTAATTCGGCGCGAAAAGATTGCCAAAGGCAACGTGCTGGCCACCGCGCGCATCGCGGGTATCCAAGCGGCCAAGCGCACGGGCGATTTGATTCCGCTGTGCCATCCGCTGCCCATCAGTCACTGCGAAGTGGGGTTTGAATTTCCGAAGGCAGGCAACGCGATTGTGATCACCGCCACGGCAAAGGTGACGGCGCAGACGGGCGTGGAAATGGAGGCGCTCACGGCGGTGAACCTCGCCGCGCTGACGATTTATGATATGTGCAAGGCAGTCGATAAAAAGATGCGCATCACAAATGTGAAACTGGTTTCAAAAACTAAACAATGAAAATACAAGTGGGAATTATCACTGTGTCCGACCGCGCCGCGGCGGGCGAATACGAAAACCTCGGCGGCCCTCTTCTTCGCGAAGCCGCCGATGGTTACGGCTGGGCGGTGCTCGCCGAGAGCGTGGTGCGGGATGAAGTGGAGCAAATCCAGCGCGCCATTCGCGAGCAGATTGCGAAGGGTTGCCATCTGGTGCTCACCACCGGCGGCACCGGCGTGGCACCGCGCGATGTCACACCCGAGGCCGTGCGGGAAATCGCCGACCGCGAATTACCGGGCTTCGGCGAAGTGATGCGGATGGAATCACTCAAAATTACGAAGAACGCCATTCTCTCCCGCAACCTCGCCGTCGCTGTGGGCAACACGCTCGTGATTTGTTTGCCCGGCAAACCCAAAGGCGCGGTCGAATGCCTCGGCTTCGTGGTCGGCGCCATCCCACACTGCGTGGAAGTGGTGGCTGGCGTGCCGACGAGTTGTTAAACTTAATCACAGAGACACGGAGGGCACGGAGATTTTGAATTAGGCTTCTCTGTGTTCTCTATGTCTCTGTGGTAAAAAATGAAAACAAACGGAATCCAATTTTACAACCGCTACACCGGGAAGGTGGAAACGGAGGTTATCTACGGCGAGCAATGGTTGCGTTGGATTCTCTTCAATCCCTTCGGCCGAATCGCGCTGCACGCGGTGGCCAAGCGCGCGTGGTTTTCGCGTTGGTACGGCTGGCGTATGAGTTGCGCGGGCAGCGCTTCGCGCGTGAAACCGTTCATCGAACAATACGCAATCGCCGAAGCAGAACACGTGAAAGCCGTGGATGAGTTTACGTCGTTCAACGATTTCTTTTATCGAAAGCTCAAGCCCGAAGCGCGTCCGGTGGATTCGGCGGGTGACTCAGTGGTGTTTCCCGCCGATGGACGGCATCTCGGATTTGCCAAAGCCTCGGAAGTGGAAGGTGTTTTTGTGAAAGGGCAGCACTTCGAATTGTCCAAACTCCTTGGCGATGAAAAGCTGGCTGAAAAATTCGCTGATGGCACAGCGGTGTTTTCGCGTTTATGCCCGGTCGATTATCATCGCTTTCATTTTCCCGTGGCCGGAGTTCCGAGCGAGGCACGGTTGATTAACGGCCCATTGCAATCAGTAAATCCGTTGGCGTTGCGTGACCGGCTGGAAATTTTGTGGGAAAACAAACGGTTCATCACCGAAATCGAAACCGAGCGGTTCGGTAAAGTGCTCGTGCTGGAAATCGGCGCGACGAATGTCGGCAGCGTCAATCACACTTTTGTGCCCACGCGTCCGATAGAGAAGGGCGAGGAGAAAGGGTATTTTGCCTTCGGCGGTTCAGCGACATTGACGCTCTTTGAACCAAGCCGCGTGAAATTGGCGGAAGATTTGCTCGAGCAATCCGCGCAGCAACGCGAGCTTTACGCTAAAGTGGGTGATGGCATGGGCACGATTCTGTCTTGATTAACCCACGCGCAGGAGGATAATCGTGTCATCGATTTATTTATGAAAACGATTCTTTTTTTTCTGTTCACGTGCGGCTTGGCATTGGCCGCAGATTATCGACCGGGGCCCGATGCGCAGCGCAGGGAAGGGGTGCCGCGCGGCAAGGTGATTGAAGGGGCGTGGAATAATTGCAAGGCGTTTCCGGGTACCACGCGTTCGTATTGGGTTTACATTCCGGCGCAGTACGATCCGAAGCAGCCTGCGAATTTGATGGTGTTTCAGGACGGCGGCGGGTTTGTGCACGAGAACGGTCACACGCGCGTGCCCGTTGTTTTTGATAATCTCATCCACAAAAAGGAATTGCCGGTGACGATTGGTCTATTTGTAAATCCGGGCAGCGTGCCGGGTGCGGAAGCAGGCAACCAGCAGCGGCGCAACCGGGCGTTTGAATACGACACAGTGAGCGCGGATTATGTGAATTTTATCATCGATGAGTTATGGCCGGCAGTGGCTAAGGAGCACAAGTTGGTGGTCGCGAAGAATCCGCGCGCGCGCGCCATTTGCGGCAACAGCTCTGGCGGCATCGCGGCCTTCACGGCGGCTTGGTTTCGGCCGGATTTTTTTGGCGGCGTGATCAGCCACATCGGCAGTTTCACGAACATCCGAGGCGGCTATGTGTATCCAATGCTCATTCGGAAAACAGAAAATAAAAACATTCGCGTACTTTTACAGGAAGGTCGGCGCGATCTGGACAACCTCCACGGCCACTGGCCGCTCTCAAATCGACAGTTGTCCAAGGCACTGGAGTTCAAGGGTTACGAGCACAAAATGGTTTGGGGCGAGGAAGGCCATAGCGGTCGGCATGGTGGTTCCATTTTTCCCGAATCAGCAAAATGGATTTTTAGCGCGAAGAAAGTAAAGAATGTAAAAGAGGCGGTTCCGAAAATTCCCCAGTACAAGCACAGCAAAGATTCGGAACGGCAAAAAGGCGTTCCGCGAGGGGAAGTGACCCAGCACATTCTCGAGAGCAAAATTTTCAAGGGCACTCGGCGCGAGTATTTCGTTTATGTGCCAGCGCAATACAAGCCAGAACAGGCGGCGTGCGTGATGGTGTTTCAGGATGGGCACGCGTATGTCAAAGAGGACGGCGATGTGCGTGCGCCGATTGTCTTCGATAACCTCATCGCGAAGGGCGAGATGCCGGTAACAATTGGTGTTTTTGTGAATCCCGGCCATCGCGGCGCGGCGTTTCCCGACAACCGCTGGCGGGCAAATAATCGCAGTTTCGAGTACGATTCACTCGGCGATCAGTATGCGCGGTTTGTGCTGGAGGAACTGTTGCCGGCGGTGAGCACGAAATACAGTCTTTCCGAAAAGGCCGCTGACCGCGCGATTTGCGGCGCGAGCAGTGGCGGCATCTGCGCATTCACCGTCGCGTGGGAACGGCCGGATGCGTTCAGCAAGGTTTACAGCATGATCGGCAGCTTCACAAACATCCGCGGCGGCCATGTGTACCCCAGTTGGATTCGCAAGACTGCGCGCAAGCCGGTGAAGGTTTTCCTGCAGGACGGCCGCAACGACCTCGACAACACCCACGGCCATTGGCCATTGGCCAACGAACAAATGGCCGCCGCCTTGGCGTTCATGAAATGGGACACCAAATTTGTGTACGGCGAAGGCAAACACAATCTGAAACACGGAGGCATCATTCTGCCAGAAGCCCTGCGCTGGCTGTGGGCGGATCATGTGAAGAAGGACTAAAGCTATGAAAAACTTTCTAATTATTGGACTGCTGGGATTGGGTGGCTCGGCCGTCTCGCAAGACATGCCGTTATCGCAGGTGCTCATTCCCGGCGAGAAATGGCAGCTCGTCGTGGAGGGGCTCGGCTTTTCCGATGCGCCGACGGCGGATGATAAAGGTAATTTTTATTTCTCGGATCTGCGCAGCGAGCAAGGGCTCTATCGCGTGGGCCTCGATGCGAAGGTGGTGCCGTTTCTCAAGGATGCTACTGGCATTAGCGGGATGAAATTTGGCTCGGACGGCAAGCTCTACGCCTGTCGCGCACGCGCGCGGGAGTTGGTTTCCATCGACGTGAAGACCAGCAAAATCACGGTGCTTGCCAAGGACGTCCAGCCGAATGACCTCGTGGTGACGCACAAGGGCTATCTGTATTTCACCGAGACACCAAAGAAACAGGTGACCTTTGTGAACACAAAAACCGGCGCGCTGAAGGCGGCGGATATTGGGATCACCGGCCCGAACGGCATTTGTCTATCGCCCGATCAAGGGACACTGGCGGTGTCGGATTTTCGCGGCAAATTTTGCTGGGCCTTTCGCGTTGAGAGCGATGGCAGTTTGAAATTCAAGCAGCCGTACATGACCATGCGCCGCAAGCCCGACCCCGGTGCGGAGCGTTCGGTCTTGCCCAAGTTCAAACCCTCTTGTCGCGGCGACGGAATGATCGCTGACGCCTACGGCCGTTACTACGTGACCACCGAATTGGGAGTGCAATACTTCGATCCCACCGGGCGCATCAGTGGAGTGATCCCCGGGCCGGCGGGAATTAAGGGCATGACTAGCGTGACTTTTGCGGGACCGAAGCTCGAGTTCATGTACATCACTTGCTTCGACAAAGTGTATCGCATGAAAACCCGGACGCGCGGTGTGCTGTATCAGAATGGGCCTCGGAATTATCCGCCGCGCAAATAGTGGCTAAAGGTATTTCTCCAAAATCGGTTTCAACTCTTTCACCGTCTTTGCCGGCCACACTTTGCGATCGGTCATAATTGCATTTTTCAGCGCGCTGTGGCAGGGCCAATCGGCGGGGGTTTTGGGGATGTGTTGGATGACATCAGCCAGCACGGCCTTGGCGGTGGCGGCGTTGCGGGTGAGGTTGTCGATGACCATCTCCACCGTTACGTGGGCCTCGTCGGTTTTCCAACAATCGTAATCAGTGATCATCGCCATTGTCGCGTAAGCAATTTCCGCTTCGCGAGCACATTTGGCTTCGCCAAGATTGGTCATGCCGATGACATCGTACTTGAGTTTATGATTGGTGAGCGACTCCGCGCGGGTGCTGAAGGCGGGGCCTTCCATATTCACGTAGGTGCCGCCGTTGTGCACGCGGGCTTTTTTGAGCTTGGCGCTTTTTAGGATGAGTTGGCGCAGTTCCTCACAAATGGGATCAGCGAAGGCGACGTGCGCCGCGATGCCATTGCCAAAAAAAGTGTGGTTGGCGGATTGTTTGGTGCGGTCAAGAAATTGATTGATCAGCACAATGTCGCACGGGCGGTATTTTTTTTGCAACGACCCCACTGCGCTGACGCTGATGACCCACTGCACACCGAGCTTTTTCATGGCCCAAAGATTGGCCCGGTGGTTTAGTTCGCTGGGTAAAATGCGATGGCCGCGCCCGTGGCGGGGGAGAAAGGCGACCTCGCGTCCGGCGAGTTTGCCGGTGAGCAATTGGTCAGACGGCGCGCCGAATGGAGTTTTCACGGTCACCCATTTTTTGCCGCGAAAGCCTTCAATGTTGTAGAGACCGCTGCCGCCGATGATGCCGATGCGATGAGTTTTACTAGCCATTTTCTTTTTTGTCGCGTTGCTCCCATGTTTGTTGCAAGGTCGGGTCATCCCAACAAATCGCGGGCAATGCCCCACACCCAATGTGGGCGGTGGATGAGCCGCGAGCAAGCAGTGTTTTTATGCCTGAAAAGCAACTTAAACCTTTTGATCCTGATGCTATCCTTTCCGTGGTGATGGGCGGTGGGCGAGGGACGCGTCTATTTCCGCTCACGCGGCAGCGCGCCAAGCCGGCCGTGCCGCTCGCGGGTAAGTATAGGCTGGTCGATGTTCCGATTTCCAATTGCATTAATTCCGGCCTCAAACGGGTTTATTTGCTCACGCAGTTTAATTCCGCTTCGTTACATCGGCATATTTCGCAATCATATAAGTTCGACCATTTCACGCACGGATTTGTGGAAATTTTGGCGGCGGAGCAAACCCTCTCCGATTCCTCGTGGTTCCAAGGCACGGCGGATGCGGTGCGGAAACATATGACGCATTTCCTCAACCATCGTTTTGATCACATTTTAATTTTAAGCGGTGATCAATTGTACAATATGGATTTCCGCAAGGCATTCGATGAGCACATCGCCAATGACGCCGAGTTGACGGTGGCCACCATCCCGGTCAATCGCGATGCGGTCGGTGGATTTGGCATTATGAAGATCGATGAGGAGCAACGCATTCGGGAGTTTGTGGAGAAACCGAAGGACGAGGCGGTCATCGATTCCCTGAAAATCCACGACACCACCCGGCACAACCTCAATATCAAGGCCACCGACGATCAGTTTCTGGCCTCGATGGGCATTTATATTTTCAACCGTGATGTGCTTGTGGATTTGTTGGATAGTGACCACGCTGACTTCGGGAAGCACATCATTCCCAAAGCCATCCAAACGCGCCGGTCATTTTCCTACGTATATCAGGGCTATTGGGAAGATGTCGGCACGATTAAAACATTTTTCGATGCCAACCTCGATGCGGCCAGCGAACTGCCCAAGTTTAATTTCTTTGATATGTCCGCGCCCATCTTTACGCGCCCGCGTTTTCTGCCCGCCAGTAAAATCAACAGCGCGGCCATTGACCACGCGGTACTCAGTGACGGTTGTATTATTAATCGCGCGCAAATCAGCCACAGCATTGTGGGCGTGCGTAGCGTGGTGGGCAGTGGGACAAAGCTCCATCGTGTGGTTATGATGGGAGCGGATTTTTACGAGACAAATCACTCGATCAAGGAGCATCACTCACAAAACATTCCAGCTATCGGCATCGGCAGCAACACGCGGATCGATAATGCAATCATTGATAAAAACGCACGCATTGGAGATAAATGCGTGATTAGTCCTGAAGGTCACAAAGACAATGAGGATGGCGAAGGTTACGTTGTGCGCGACGGCATTGTGATTATTCAAAAGAACGCCGTGGTTCCGCACGGCACAGTCATTTGAGTTTTTAGAAGGAGGGGCTAGTTGCCGGAGCCGTGATACTGATGATGTTCTTCGGCTCGGCGTTTGCCTTCAGCCATCATTTCGGCGGGTAACAGCAAGGCCAGTTCATCACGTGATTCAATATATTTCATATCCCCTTCGGCCGCGAGTTGCAGCCACTTGAATGCCTCAATGCGATCGCGCGGCACGCCGCTGCCTTCTTTAAGCGCGAGTCCCAGTAAATATTGTCCGTCGGGATGATTGCTCATCGCGGATTTTTGATACCACTTGACGGCTTCCATGTAATTTTGTGGAACGCCCAGGCCGTTTTGAAACATTGCTCCAAGAGAAAATTGTGCTATCGCATTACCTTCCTCGGCGAGTTTGCGAAAGAGCAGGGCGGCACGCGGGTAATTGATGGGGGTGCCATTCCCAGAATAATGATCATACGCCTGCCCCAGCTTATCATCGGGATCTGCACGCAATGCCTGGGCTTCGGACTCCGCTGCTTTGGCTTTGGCGGCGGCTTCGGTTTTTTTCTTGGAATTCCCACAACCTGAGCTCCAGCTGATTAATAATACAGCCGTGCTCAAAACGACAATTTGCTTGGTGTAAGTTCTTGCCATGACAACCCTCCTTGGTAAGGGTCTCAAAAGATAGGGAAAATTCAGCCCGTGTCAAGCTTATGTTATTTGACTTATTCGCACTGACTATTGTACCAAGACTTGCGTTGTGGCTGATTCGGCGGCAGCCAAAGCCTCATTGGATTCCGCCGTGTGCCGGGGCATTTGTCGGCGGATGGCGGGGAAGGCAAGCAGGAAGGCATGGATTCGCCCGACTTCGAGTGCTGTGTTCAAGGTATGGGGCAGGCTGCCGGTGGCTTGGTAGGCCTTCAGTTCATCAAGTTTAAAGGTCAGCATGCCAATCGCCTGTCCGGTTGAATCGAACAAAGGCGCGCCCGAATGCCCGGGCTGCAAATTCAAATCAGCCTGTACGTGGCGGGGATCCAAAGTGCGTCCGGATAGTTTCCGGATGAATCCGTGTGAATATTTTGGGCCGGAAAACTTCTCAGCTTGATTGGGAAGGCCGATAGTAAAAACGGGGAGACCGAGGTGAAGTTGGCGCCCTTTCATGAGGGTCAAGGCAGGGGTCTTCGAGTCAATTTTCAGCAGGGCAATGTCATTGATTGGGTCGGCCTTGAGCACGTGCGCCAAGTGGCGGCGCCCGGCTATAAGCACTTCAATGCTATCGGAGCGGGCGACGAGGTGATGCGTGGTGATGAGATGGCCTTGTTCCGTGATAAAAAAACCGGAACCGATGGCCCCGTTTTTAGAGCGTGTTACGCTAGCCATAAAAGTGGAGACCTGCTTGTCGACTGTCTTTTGTTGGTCGGCGGAGAGTTTGCCGTTCACTGTAGCGAAATGAGCGCGAGCGGCTACGTGGCCCTGTTGCGCGGCGAGTTGCAGCCACTTGGCGGCTTCCACACGGTCAGGGTTTCCCAAGGCACCGAAGTGGAGTGCGGCACCCAGCAGGAACTGCGCGCGCACGTTGCCTTGATCGGCAGCAGCGCGGTATAGCTTTAGCGCGCGCGCGGAGTCTTTTGCCACGCCGCGACCGGTGGCGAGCATGAGGGCTAGATTGCATTGAGCGGCGGCGAGGTTCATGCGTGCGGCGTTGCCGTACCACTCGGTGGCTTTGGCGGTATTGGCGGGCACGCCGTGGCCGTGCTCGTGCGAGGTGCCCAGATTATTCATTGCAGCAGCGTGGCCCTGGGCGGAGGCTTCGAGATAATATTTGTTTGCCTTTACATAATCATTGGCTTGCGCGTGGAAGTTGCCCAGTGTGAAGAGGGCAATGGGATCTTTGTGATTCGCGGCACGGTTGAGCCAGCGCACGGCGAGATCACGATCTTTTGGCACGCCGCGTCCTTTAAGCAGGCAAATGCCGAGTTGCCCTTGCGCGCGCGCGTGTCCTTCGGTGGCAGCCAGTTGAAACTGCCGTGCGGCTTCAGCGTAGTTGGGTTTGCCGCCGAGCCCGGTGTAGTGGTTCATGCCCAAATGAAAATGGTACTCCCCGTCACCGGGCGGCGTCTTAGGCTTTGTCGGCTCCGCGCCAGGCAGCGTCAGTGCAAGGCACAACAGTGACGGGATAATAATTTCTGAGCGCATCATTCCTCCTGACGACGGCTTGGCCACCAAAACATCAAGATGGATTTTCTAAACGAACCGGGCAAGTGCCAGTTATGCACAAAGACAGTTGCGTGGTTGTTAGGTGCGTGGTATTTTGGGTGCGTGACCACTCCTTTTGCGCCGCACCCTGGCTCCTCAATGAACCGTCGTGAGGTATTACGAACTGCTCTTGCTGCCGCGGGTGGTGCCGCGTTGGTGAATGCGCCGTCCGCGCAAGCCGCGCCGGATGATCGAAAGGCATCGCCCAAGCGCTACAAGATGAAAAAATCAATAAACCTTTGGGCGTTCCCGTATCCGGACCGGATGTCTCTGAAGGAATGCCTGCAACTAGCCAAGGACGCTGGCTTTGACGGGATAGAACTTAACTACGATCTTGAAAGCGATCTCTCCCCGAAGAGCGGCCCGAAAGAATTTTTGGAAATCCGAAAAGAGGCCGAGCGGATTGGTATCGCAATTAGTGGTATCTGTTCGTTTTTGTTCTGGCCATATCCGCTTACGAGCAATAATCAGCAGGAACGCGCGCGCGGCATGGAGCTCGCGGCTAAAATGACCGAGGCGGCGTATCATTTGGGGGCGGAAAACCTGTTGGTCGTGCCGGGTGCGGTTCACATGCCGTGGCGTGAAGATCATGATCCAACTCCGAACAACCTGTGCGACAGTCGCGCGCGCGAGGCAATTGGAAAACTGCTGCCCACGGCAGAGAAATTGAAGGTTCATTTAAACATCGAAAATATTTTTTTTAATGGCTACTTGATGACGCCAATGGAGATGAATGAGTTTGTGGATCATTTTGACAGTGAGTACGT
>JAPKDK010000060.1 GCA_028872645.1 Verrucomicrobiota bacterium | reverse complement strand
TGAAGCAGGTTTCCGGCACCATCAAGCTGGACCTCGCGCAGTTCCGTGAGCTGGCGGCCTTCGCGCAATTCGGCAGCGATCTCGACGACGCTACCAAAGCCAAGCTCGAACGCGGCAAACGCATTGTGGAAATATTCAAGCAACCGCAATACAAGCCTGTGCCCGTGCCGGTACAAGTAAGCATTTTGTGGGCGGTGCAGAACGGATATTTTGATGACGTAGCCGTGGAAGCAATGGAAGCCACGCAGGAATCCATCACCGCCTATTTGGAGGATCGCAAAGCCGATCTGCTGAACAAGATCACCACCGAAGGCAAGCTCGATGACGCCCTCGAGGCTGACCTGAAATCTGCCATCGAAGATTTCAAATCGGCGAATAAGTAACGACTCAATGCCCAGCACCCGTGACATTCGGCGGCGGATAACGTCCGTCAAGAAAACCGCGCAGATTACCAATGCGATGTCGATGGTGGCGCAGGCCAAGATGGCGCGGGCGCAACAGGCGGCGATTGGCGGGCGACCGTACGCGGAGTTGATGAATCGGATGCTCGGCGAGGTGGTGATGCACGCGGGCGATTTCGAGCATCCGCTGATGGAAACCCGCGGCGGCGATCGGCGTGCGCTGATTCTCGTGACCACCGACAAGGGAATGTGCGGCGCGGTGAACACCAATTTGTTGCGGCTGGTGAGTGATGAATTCATCAAGGACGACACGCGTGTGATTTCCGCTGGTCGCAAAGGCGCGCAGCACGCGACGCGTGCGGGTTGGGATTTGGCGGCGGAATTTTCTTATGCGGATCGGCCGACCTTTGCCGAGGCGCGGGTGATCACGAAGATGGCAGTCGACCTTTTCGAAAGCGGTGAGGTGGATCACGTGGACATCGTTTTCTCGAATTTCATTAACACTATTTTGCAAAAGCCCGAGGTGCAAACACTGCTGCCGATCACGGAAATCAAGGGCGTGAGCGCCGGCGTGGAGGGCGAGGAAATGTCCACCGAGTTGCCGGGCGGCACTACGGAGTTTCTGTTTGAGCCTTCGGCGGGCGGCGTGCTCGGCGAGTTGCTGCCGCATTATTTGAATTTTCAGGTGCACCAAATTTTGCTGGAGGCCAAGGCGAGTGAGTTCAGCTCCAAGATGGTGGCGATGAAAAACGCGACTGACAACGCGAACAATCTTATCAAAGAACTCACGCTTACTTTCAATAAGATGCGTCAGGCGGCGATTACCAATGAGCTGTTGGAAATCACCTCTGCCCAGATGGCTCTTGGAAATTAAAGAAAATAAATTTTTAACCAGAGAATTACGAAATGAATAAAGGCAAGATTGTACAAATTATTGGACCGGTGGTGGACGCGGAGTTCCCCGATAGCCTGCCCGCCATTTACAACGCGCTCACCATTGAGTTTGAGGCGAGCGGCGTGACCACCAAACTGACGCTCGAGGTGCAACAGCACTTGGGCGACAACTGGGTGCGCGCCGTGGCGATGAGCTCCACCGAAGGCTTGCGACGCGGGATGGAACTCACCGACGCGGGTGCGCCCATTAGTATGCCCGTCGGCGAGGCCGTGATGGGCCGCGTGTTTAATGTCACCGGCGACGCCGTGGACGAGCAAGGGCCGGTCGATGCGGATGGCTACAATCCCATTCACCGTGCGGCGCCGGCGCTCACCGAGCAATCCACTTCCCAACAAGTGCTCACCACGGGCATCAAGGTGATCGATTTGATTTGCCCCTTCCTTAAGGGCGGCAAGGTCGGCGCGTTCGGCGGCGCGGGCGTGGGCAAGACGGTGATCATTATGGAGCTGATCAATAACATCGCGAAGCTGCACGGCGGCATTTCGATGTTCGCCGGCGTGGGCGAACGCACGCGCGAGGGCAATGATCTTTACAACGAAATGATTGATGCCGACGTCATCAAAACTGAGAAGGATGAAGACGGCAACACGAAATACAATGAGCGCGGTTTGCCGGTGCTTGCCCCCGGTTCGCGGATTGGGTTGGTGTATGGCCAAATGAACGAACCGCCCGGCGCGCGTTTGCGCGTGGCGCTCTCGGCGTTGGCGGTGACGGAATATTTCCGCGACGAAAAAAACCAGGACGTGCTGCTGTTCGTCGACAACATTTTCCGCTTCAGCCAAGCGGGTTCCGAAGTGAGCGCGCTGCTCGGTCGCACGCCGTCGGCCGTGGGTTATCAGCCCACGCTTGCCGCCGAGATGGGCGATTTGCAGGAACGCATTACCTCCACAAAGAAAGGTTCCATCACTTCCTTCCAAGCGGTTTACGTGCCGGCGGATGATTTGACTGACCCCGCCCCGGCCACGACGTTTGCGCACTTGGACGCCACCGTCGTGCTGGAGCGTTCCATCGCCGAGCTGGGCATTTATCCCGCCGTGGATCCGCTGGCTTCGACTTCGCTGGCGCTTACTGCGGACATCGTGGGTGACGAGCACTACCGCGTGGCGCGCGGTGTGCAGGCGGTGCTGCAACGCTACAAGGAATTGCAGGACATCATTGCCATTCTCGGAATGGACGAGCTTTCGCCCGAGGACAAACAAACCGTGTTCCGCGCGCGCAAAATTCAGCGCTTCCTTTCGCAGCCTTTCAGTGTGGCGGAAGTGTTCACCGGCACGCCCGGCAAACAGGTGGACGTGGAGGACACCGTCAGAGGCTTCGCGGAAATTCTCGATGGCAAACACGACGACGTGCCGGAGAGCAATTTCTATATGAAGGGCGGCATCGACGAAATTCAGGACTAATCATTAAACAGTTTTTAGAATGGCCGACACGCTCAAACTTGAAATCGTCACCCCGGAGTCAGTCATTTACTCCGAGGATGTGGAAATGGTCACCCTCCCCGGCAGCGAGGGCGAGACGGGTATTTACCCGAACCACGTTCCGTTGATGACTAAAGTGCAATCCGGCGAACTCGTCATCAAACGCGGTGGCGCGGAAGAAATTTTGGCCGTGGGCGAAGGCTTTGCGGAAATCACCGGCGACCACGTCGCCATTCTCACCGACAACGCCATCGACAGTGCCAATGTGGACGAAGCCGCCGCTGAAGAAGCCAAAGCCAAAGCCGAGCAACGACTCGAAGAAGGCGGGGATATGACCGAAGATGAAGCGAAGGCATTGAACCATGCCATCCTCTTTTCTGCCGCCCAACTCAAGGCGAAGCGTTCAAGGCGATAAACCGACTAACGCGTTTGCGTTAGTTTAAACAGGTCGAACACGGAATTCTCGTAAATTTCCACGGGGAATTCAAACACCACTGGCTCCTGCTTCAATGGATCCGTGGCCATTGCGAATGGATTGCGGCGGGTGGAGCGTCGGCCGAATTCCAGTTTGCGTTCGATGGTTTTTCCATCGCGCCGCAGTTGCAGCGTTAGCGATCTTTTCTCCTCAAGAATCCCGTACACCCCGCGCTTGTCATCGCCGCGCGCGGTCCAGTTCCGGGCTTGGAACTTTCCGAGTTGATTAAGGGTCACATTGATTTCACCTGTTTCCTTTGCCGAAATTTGCCGCCCCGGTTGCGTCCATTGGCCGACGTTATTGCGTTCCAGCGTGGCGACTTTGTTGCCGAGGGTCACGGTGAACTTCGCCACGTCCTTGCCTGCGAATTGCCACAGATGTCGGTCACGCATTTGGTACGACCACGAAGGTAAGCGCTGCCGGTCTGCGCGGGCCACGGTGTAGGCGGTGTCCTCATTGTGGCGGCGCGCGTAAAGTTGGTCGCTGTTATTCACGGTCGCGCCGAATAAAATTTTTGAGCGCACCGTGTTCGTGCCACCGAAATTGCGCAGGGTAAAACTGGCGCTTGGCTGGGCAAGTCCGTATTCGCTGAAATCAGCCACCACTTCCGCGGCGCGATTCACGGCCTGAAGTTGGCCGATATTTTTCATCAACTCAAACACTAGCTCCTGATCCGCCGGCAACGGCGCGGGCGCGGTGAGGCTCCAAATGCCGTTGGTATTTTGGGAAAGGGTGAAGGATTCGTTGGCTGTCACCTCGATGCGGGCGAGGTCGCTGGGCACAAATCGGCTGGCCAGATGCCGGTTGCAAAACGCCCAGTCCTTGGCGCGCAAGGGCTCCAGCTCGACGCGCGCGACGATGACCACGTTGGATTGATTCATCAGCCGCGCGTACACCAAGCTCGGTTGGTTGGTGGGGCTGTGGCCAAACTGCACCCACGCTAGGCGGTTGGTCCCCTGCCGAAGCTCCAGCTCCGCCGCGGGCGGGCGCAGGCCAAACGCCTCGAGTTGACTCGCGTGTTGATCGGAAACAAAATGTTGCACCTCCCAATGCCACAATCGCGCGAGGATGAGCTCAATATATTCGCGGTTGCCGCGCTTCACCGGTTTGGGTTGAGTGATGCTCCAAACTTGATTGGTGGCCGGGCGATTGAGCGTCATGCGCAGCGGACCGTTGCGGATAGTCACGGTGTCAACCGCCGCTTCGCGTTGGCCGAGATGAAACACTTTACGATCGCGCCACACGTGGTTCCCCGGCGGGAAATATCTCAGGAATTGTTCGGGCAAAACGAACACGCCATCGTTGCCCGGGGCTTGCGCGTAATACGATTTGCTCAACAACACTTCGCTGCCGACCCTCAGCTCCAACGGTTTACCGCCCTCGCGCTCGAGGCGCAAGATCACCTTGGGCTCGGCCAGTTCAAAATCAGATAAGTGGATCACTTCGCCCGGCTTCAAATAATCGGTGGCGCGCAATTCAGCGCAGGCCTCCAGTAACGCCATCACCGGCGCGGCCTGTGCGGGATAGGGAGTTGGCTCGGTGAATCGCCATTGACCCGAGGTTTGTTCAAGCCGGAATGTGTTTGTCCCGAAATAGGTAATCCGCACCGCACGAATATCGGCAGGCTTGAACGCCTTCCACAACACCGGCACCTCGGAGGGCTCCGGCACGGGCTCGTGTTCGAAGGCCCAAATGTAGACGAACACCACCGCCACCGCGCCGAGCAGCCAAATTGTTTGTTTCGTAATCATTCGTTCATTCAGGCCCGCCGCCGCAGCCACACCATCGCGCCGAGCAACAGCGTGCCGGCCGGTAGGATGAAGAGTAGCAGCGTAAACATCCGGTGTTTTTGTGGTTTGGTATATTCAAATCGATACTCGTGAATGGGCTTGGGCCCGATGCCTTTGAGCAGTGCCGCGCGGTTGAGCAACCAGTTGATGCTGTGCCACGCAAACTCGCGGTTGGCGTCTGTGTCGATGCGGTCATTGCGCAAAAAGGCGGCATCGCCCACCACTATCATCCGCGTGAGCCGCGTGGCATTCTCGGCTTGCACGCCGGGGATGGCCCCCTTCTCCACCGCCACGGCTACGGATAAGGAACCTTCGCGGGTCACGCGCGGCGGGCCTTGGGTGCTGGTATCCCGCGCTTTGGCTTCGGGGCCGGTGACCATCAGCGTCGTGGCCTGCGTACCTTCCGCGGCCAGCGCGCTCTGGGTGTTCGCCTCCACGCCGCGCGGCATCAGGAGGCGGACGGACAGCTCCCCTTTTTGCAGCGCGCGCACGGAGGGATGCGGCATGAATTGGCTCACGCGCAAGGTGCTGTCGCCCAGCGTGTTTTCAGGATCAAAGATCACATCGTCGTGCGCTGTCACCGCCCAGCGTTCGAGCAAATTCTCCAACCCCGCGAGTGAATTCCGATTTAGCAGCACCAGCATCCGCCCGCCATTTTGCAAATACCGCCCCAGCTTGCGAATTTCTGTGGGATCGATTTTCGTGACGGGGCCGGCTAACACAAGCAAACGGCAAGCGGTGGGGATGTCCGTGTCGCGGTTGAGCTGAATCGTCGAAGTCACCGCGCCGAGGTCGGTGAGCAGGCGCAGGCATTTGGTGTAGCCGGCACTGCCGGTGTTGGTGGGGCTGTGTTCGCCGTGGCCGGTGAGGAAAAATACGCGTGGCATCACCGGATTGGACACCGCATTGATGGCGGAAGTGAAATGCAGCTCGCCAAGAAACGCCGTGCGCTTGAATACCAGCTCGCCTTTTGCCGTGCGACTGGCGTCCATTTTAGTGAGCTGCCCGTGCGTGACGATCTGCATCCGTTGGTTGGCCTCGAAGATAATCAGGTTGCGCGCCTGTGCCGGCAGTCGGCAGCGGCGGATGACTTCCCGCGCGCGGGCTGGTTCGCGCAGGGGATTCACTGCTGTGAAGCGCACCAGAGGATTGGAGTGCTGATATTTTTTCAACAACTCCAGCACCAGCAGGCGCGTGGATTCTTCCTCATCGTAAAACACCGTCACGTTAACCTCGTTATCCAGCTGCCGCAGCATCAGCTCCGTGCGCGAGGAAAACTTGAGGTCGATATTCTCCGCCACCGACGCCCGCGTGTAATGCCGGTACGAAAGAAAATTCGCCATCGCCGCCAGTGCCAACACCGCGAGCACCGCCAGCGCGCAGTTCACCCAACCGCCCCAACGGCGGCCGGTCGAGTAACTTTCATTTCCGGGGGTGCTCATTTATTTCCAGCGTCGACTTCCGATGACTTGGCAGGTGAGAAATAAAAACACCGCCGTGAGGCTCAGGTAAAAAACGATGTGCCGCGTATCAATGATGCCCGACGAAAAATCCTTCATATGTTCCAACACAGAAATGTACCGCAGCGCGGCGTAAAGCGGGGTGTCCGTTGGGGGACTGATTTCTCCCAGCAATCCCACCATAAAAATCCCCGTGCCCAGCGTGAAGCTCGCCATCGCGGCGACAATTTGGCTGCGCGTGAGGCTTGAGGCAAAGCACCCCAGCGCTATAAAAAATGAACCGATCAGCGCGATGCCGAGAAACGTGCTCGCAACCGGCCCGGCATCCACCTCCGGAAACACCGCCGCGTAGTGCTTGAGAATGAACGGAAACGCCGCCATCGGCAAAAACGTCAGCAAATAAAATCCAAACGCCCCGCTGAATTTTGCCAGCACCACCTGCAGATCGCTCACCGGCGTGGTCATCAGCGTCTCAAACGTGCCGGTTGATTTTTCGCGTGCGAAGGTCCGCATCGTGATCACCGGAGTCACCAACAGCAGCACCAGCCAAAACAATCCCGTGCTCGGGAATTTTTCTGTGATCGGCAAATCAAAAGGTCGGTTGTTTAGCGCATCCACGATCAATAATAAACTGAGCCCCAGCAAAAACTGCACGCCCGCCAAAATCACATAGCCTCGAAATGACAAAAAATGCCCGGCCAATTCTCGTCGCGTTAGAGTGATGAACGTGCCCATCAGTCCTCATCCTTTCGCGTGATATGGACAAAAATATCCTCCAGCGTGTGGCGGTCGCGCGTCAACTCTCGCAAGGGCCAGTCGCGCGTGCGAGCGAGTGCGGCAATCTCCGGTCGCAAATCCAGCCCATCGCGTGGCGTGAGCCGGCAGCGCTGATAGCGGCCCTCTGCCGGCGTGATGCGGTAATGCTCCACCTCGGCCATTTCCTCCCACGCGGTTTCCAAAACGCCCGGCTCCGCTTCCAGCTCCACAGTGATGCGTTGTTGGCCGCCGAGTGTTCGCTCCAAATTAGCCGGGGTGTCCGCCGCCACCACGCGGCCTTCGTGAAAAATCATCAGCTTCGTACACGTCACTTCCACCTCCGGCAAAATGTGCGATGAAATCAAAACCGTATGATTTTCAGCGAGCTGTTTAATGCACTGCCGCACGGTGCGGACTTGATGCGGGTCGAGCCCAATGGTGGGCTCATCGAGAATGATAACCGCCGGCTCGTGCACCAGCGCATCGGCCAAGCCCACGCGTTGGCGGTAGCCCTTGGAAAGTTCGCCAATCATTTGCCGCGCGGCATCGGTGAGATCGAATTGTTCAATCACCTCGTCCACGCGATCGCGGCTGGCTTGCCGGCCCAGCCCTTTTAGCCGCGCGCGAAATTTCAAATATTCCCGCACTCGCATATCCGAGTGCAGCGGATTATTTTCCGGCATAAACCCCACGCGCCGCCGCACCTCCCGCGAGGCATCCGCCACATCGTGCCCCGCGACGCGCACGGTGCCCCCGGTGGCGGCCAGAAATCCGGCAAGGATACGCATCGTCGTGCTTTTGCCCGCGCCATTGGGACCAAGGAAACCAACAATTTCGCCGCGCCCCACGGTAAAGGAAACATCGCGAATCGCCGGCCGGTTTCCGTAAAGTTTGGTGAGGTTTTCCACCTCAATCATCGGCTTGGGCGCGGGGATGTCGTGGGTGTCGTCCGCCATCTATCGTGCCTTCAAAGTTGCCACGCCGCTGCGCCGTTGCAGGAACGCACCGCGCCGCACTTCCCAAGTGACGCCCAGCCGCACGGCTTCGCCGCGTTTCAATCCGCGCATCATCCGCGCGAAGGCCACCACGTTGGGCGGCGTCAGCCCATTGACTTCGCGAATGACTCCGCCGTTTTCCAGCTTCGCAATTGCCCCCGGGCCATCGGTCTCCACGGCGGTGATGAGATACCCGCCAAAAAACGAAAGCCCCACTTGCTCCGCCACCGCGCGTGAGAGCGGCCGCACCGTGAGGCCGAGGCGTTGCTCGATGAGCTTGGCGTTAAAAACTTTTTCCTCCGGCTGCATCATCACCGTCACCGCGTGCGCGCGCCCACCACGAAAGATGCGAATCTCTGCTTTTGTTTTCCCTCCCGCACCACGCGCGGTAATGGCCTTGGCCCAGTTCACAAAACCGGCCACTGCCTTGCCGTTCACCTCCAGCACCGTGTCGCCCGTGGTGAGCCCGGCAGTGGCGGCGGGGCTGCCCGGCTCCACGGCCGCCAGCCGCAGCCGATCGCCATCCACCCGCACGCGCGCGCCCAGCCACAAGCCGCGTAAATATTCCGGCGTGAAAAATTCGCCGAGCGCTTCGTTCACGCGCTTGATGGGAATGGAAAATCCGAGGCCCTGCCCTTGCCGATGAATGGCCACGTTGATGCCGATGAGGTCGCCATTGAGATTCACCAGCGGCCCGCCGCTGTTGCCGGGGTTGATGGCGGCATCGGTTTGCAACCAGTTGGCGACATCGAGCGTGGCGTTGGCTTCGGCCGCTCGCCGCGCTTTGCTGCTGAGAATGCCGCGGCTCACCGAACCGCCGAGGCCAAAGGGATTGCCCAGCGCGAGCACCGTTTCGCCCAGCAACAAATCGTCATCGCGCGCGAAGGTAACGGTCTTGAAGCGCGTGCCCGGCTTGGCCTTGAGTTTGAGCAACGCCAAATCCGCGCGTTGATTATACGCCACCCGCTCGGCCTCCAGCTCGCGCCCATCGCTGAGCCGTACTTGGATGCGCGTGGCGCGGCGCACCACGTGGTCGTTGGTTAGCAAATATCCCTCGGGGTCAATGATTACGCCGGAGCCGAGGCTTTGGCGCACGTCGCGGCGCGGTTGGGTGTGATAAGGATTCCAAAAATCATGGAATACCTCCGCAAAGGGATCGCGGATTTCCATCACTGTCTCGGTGCGGATATTCACCACCGCGGGCATCACCTTTTCCACTGCGCGCACCACGGCATCGCGTCGAGGGGCATTCGCCGCCGTCGCAACGTGCGTCACAGCGATCAAGGTAAATAAAATATTGACGGTTTTGTTCAAGATACTAACTTTTAATCCAGCCCAGCGCGTGCAGTGTCCAACGCCATTCTGGCAGAAAAATGAGCTTCGTGCAACGGCAAGCAAGCAAGATGCCTGACACCATTTATTCACAATGGCGCGCCCAATCCGTGGCGGCGCAGGTCTGCGAAACGGCCGGAGACACGCCGCCTGAGCGGCTGATGCAGTCCATTTGGCAGCACCAACGTCTCCGGCGCGAGGCGCTGCGCACTACTGATGGTCGCGTAGTGCGGGTGTTGCATCCGGGTTTTTGGAACTACGAGGCCGGGCCGGATTTCCAACGCGCCGTCATTCAAGTGGGCGATGACTTCCCCACCAGCGGGGATGTGGAGGTGGATCCTATCGCCGCCGATTGGCGCGCGCACGGGCATCATACCAATCCCGCCTTCACGGGGGTCATCCTCCACGTCATTTGGAATGGCCCTGCCAAGACCGTCCTACCCACGCTGCGCCTGCAGCCGCACACCGACGCGCCGCTCGCCGCGCTCGCCGATTGGCAAGCCGCCGAGTCGTGGTTGCCCATTCAATTTGCAGGAAAATGCCGCGCGCCCTTGGCCGAGTTGTCCGTCGAAAAACAAGACACCCTGATCGCCGAGGCCGCCGCGGTGCGTTTGCAAAACAAGGCCGATGCGTTGGCGCGGCACGCGCGGCGGCACGGTTGGGAAAGCGCCATGTGGCACGGACTTTTCCGCGGGCTCGGTTACAAACACAACACTTGGCCGATGCAAAACCTCGCCGAACGATTACCCGCTTTGCGCGATTTGGGCACCGCCGATGCCCTGGGCTGGCAAGCGCGGTTGCTCGGAGTGGCGGGTTTGTTGGCCGACGATTTGCCGGCGCAAACGCCCGCTGCCCGCAAACATCTTCGCGCGCTTTGGGATATTTGGTGGCGTGAACGCGATGCGCTTGAGGAATTTATTTTACCAAAAACCGTGTGGCGATTCGCCGGATTGCGTCCGGCCAATCATCCCATCCGCCGCCTCGCCCTGCTCGCCCATTGGCTGGCGCGCGATGACCTCCCCGCGCGCCTCGAGCAATGGCTGCAAATCGATTATCCGAAAACCAAACTCGCTGCCACGCTCAACGAAACGCTAGCCGTGCAGCCGGAATTGTTTTGGAAACATCACTGGACCTTTCGCAGCCCGCGTCAGCCCAAGCCCTGCGCGTTGCTCGGCCCAACGCGCGTGACTGATCTTGCCATCAACGTCATTCTCCCGTGGTTCCACGCCCGCGCCACCGCCGGCAAAAATCCAAATATGCAAACCCAAATGCTAAACCGAATTACCACCCGCTACGTCGAATGGCCCCCCGCGCAGGACAACGCCATTCTCAAGCTCGCCCGCCAACGCCTCTTCGGCATCCCCCGCCGCCTCGCCACCGCCGGCGCCCAGCAGGGCCTCATCCAAATCACCCGCGACTACTGCGACCACGCGCCAGCCACTTGCGAAGACTGCCACTTCCCCGATCTCGTGCGCTCGCTGTAGCGGCGAAATTTTTTCCAACCACAGCTTGACCTCGGAGAGATTTTTTGCGGGACTGCACGCACACGTTAATCCTTAAACCATTATGCCTCATCCCCTTTTAGCTCAAGCCGCGGCTGACATCTCCTACTGGCCGCTTGGCATTCTGGCGATCAGTGTCGCCTTTATTTTCGTCTCCATCATCAAACTGAAATTGCATCCGTTTCTGGCGCTAATTTTTGCGGCGATATTAACCGGATTGCTGACGGGCGATTTGCCGGGAATGACCACCGAAAACGTCGGCTTGTTCAAAAGCCGAGTGGCGTTGAACGATACACCTGCGGACACTGGTAATGATATGTTGCTGGCGGTGAACTGGTCGTTGCTTGGATTTGGCAATACGGCGGCCGGGATCGGGTTTGTGGTCGCGCTCGCCGCGATCATTGGCGTATGCATGCTCGGCAGCGGTGCGGCGGATCGGGTGGTGCGATGGCTGTTGAGTGTCTTCGGGGAAAAACGGGCGGGCCTCGTGCTGTTGAGCAGTGGTTTTTTGTTATCGATCCCTGTTTTTTTTGACACGGTTTTTTTTCTGCTGATTCCTCTGGCGCGCGCGTTGAGTTTGCGCACGGGGAAAAGTTACACGCTCTTCGTGATCGCCATGGCCGGCGCGGGCGCAATCACGCACTCGATGGTGCCGCCGACCCCGGGTCCGTTGATGATTGCCGAGGGCCTCAAGCTGGATATAGGAATCGCAATGATGGCGGGCTTGACCGCCAGCTTGTTGCCGGCTTGGTTGGTGCTGTATATGGCCAGGCGATTTGACCGCAAGTTCAATCTCCCAATGCGCGATGTGCCCGGAATCTCGATGAGTGAACTCAAAACGATCGTGGACAAAAAAGATTCGGAGTTGCCCAATCTATTCCTGTCCGCATTGCCCATCGCATTGCCGGTGATTTTGATTTCGTTGGTGTCTATTTTGAATTTGGTTGCCAAGGATTCGGTGAGTGGCGCGGATTGGTTTCGGTATCTTGAATTTTTTGGTTCGGCCAATATCGCGATGTTGTTGGCGGCGTTGGTTGCGATTTACACTTTGGCGGCTCAAACCATTCGCGAGAAACGGCCGATGGAAGGGGGCTTGATGAGCACCTTGAGCAAGGCGCTGGAGGATCCGTTGCAGACGGCCGGCGTGATCATTTTGATTACCGGCGCGGGCGGCGCGTTTGGCGGAATGATCCGGCTGGCCGGCGTGGGTGAAACGATTGGGGGACTCGCGAACACCTACAATATTTCCCTCATCCTGCTGGCGTGGGGGGCAACGGCGGTGGTTCGGATTGCCCAGGGATCGGCCACGGTGGCGATGATCACCGGGGTGGGTTTGATGAGTGCGGTCATTGGGGACGGGTCGATGCTTCCGTACCACAAGTTTTACATTTTCCTCGCGATTGGCTTTGGGTCAATCACGTTGTCGTGGATGAATGACAGCGGCTTTTGGGT
>JAPKDK010000361.1 GCA_028872645.1 Verrucomicrobiota bacterium | reverse complement strand
GTGAAATGCCACGGCCCCGAGAAGCAAAAGGGCAAGGTACGGCTGGATCGCCCGGCGGACGTATTGTTTGCTGATGGCGAATTGTTGGAGTCGGTCGCCTCCATGCTGGAGTCAGGCGACATGCCGCCGGAGAAGGCACCTCAACCCAAGGCTGAGGCGAGGGCGAAGGCCTTGCAGTTGCTCCAGAAACACATCCTCACCCAACGCCCGGTCAATCCCCTCAAGCGGCTCACGCGCGCCGAGTACACCAACACCCTGCGTGATCTCTTTGGTGTGGAATTCGACCTTACCGGCTTGCTGCCACCCGATCATGTGGAACACGGGTTTGACAAGTTCGGCGAGGCGCATCTGATGTCGCCGCATCAGGTGATGGCCTACCTCAAGACCGCCCGCTTCGTAGCCGAGCGGTTGTTTCCCGATGCCAAGCCCGAGACGCGTGACTGGGAATTTGACGCCCGCCACTTTCATGGCAGCGAAAATTTTGCCGTCGGCGGTGGAGGTGATTACCGCGATGGTGACGGCTTTATTCTAACCGGCTTTCGTCCGTACCGCAGCAACATCCATTTTTCTACAAAGCCTGATGTCTATGAGCGGTTCAAGATTCCCACATTTGGCAGGTATCGTTTGGATGTCCAAGTCGAATCGGTGGATTCCAACGAAGCTGAAATCATTGGCATTAATCTCGGTGATGGTCGTTATCCGACAAGCATCCGTAGTGTCCACCGTATTCCCATGCCACATCGCTCAAAAAGTTTTACAACGGAACTCACACTCAAGGTAGGTGATCAATTAGCCTTCACCTTTGACAGTGCCCGCATACCTGGAAATGGAAATCCGCGAAAATACAAGGGATCCAAGATTCGCTTCACCAGCGTCAAGGTCACGGGCCCGTTGATCGAGGAATGGCCCACCTCCGCGATGCAGGCCATTCTTCCGAACCCGGACATGAAGCCCGGCGAGCTGGTCGATCACCTCGCCTTGTTGCTCACCCAACGTTCGTTGTCCGCGGATGATCGTCCGGCTTTCGTGGAAATCGCGGAAAAGCAACGCGCTTCCGGGGCATCACCTGCCGCCACCGCCCGCATTGCCCTGATCGCGCTGTTAACCTCGCCGCATTTCATCTACAAGGCCGAGTCGCCTGAATTGACCAGTGTGGAGCTGGCGCATCGGCTGTCCTATTTCCTTTGGAACTCCGTGCCGGACGCCAAACTTTTGGCTTTTGCCAAGTCTGGCGGACTGAGCAAGGACCCATCGGCTCAGGTGGAGCGCATGCTCAAGCACGCCAAGGCCGGCCGCTTCATCGACGACTTTACGCGTCAATGGTTGCAGCGTGACAAGGTGGACAACTTTGGGCCGGACGTACGCGTATTCAAGAACGTGCGCCGCATGACGGTCGATTCCATGGGGCGCGAAGGTCGTGAGTTGTTTCGCCATCTGCTCGAGAAGGGCTTGAGCATGGAACACTTCATCGATTCGGATTTCATCATGGCCAACGACCGCTTGGCCCGCTTCTACAAGTTGCCCGAGGTCAAGGGGGATGCCTTCGTGCCGGTTAAGCTGCCCACGAAAAGCGAACGCGGTGGGCTCGTGGCCCAAGCCGGTTTCCTCAAGCTGACCTCCACCGACTTTGCCACTTCTCCCATCCACAGGGGCTCCTGGATTCTCAAGAATCTCTACAACGAACGCATCGAACCGCCCGCCGACATACTGATCAACGAACCGGACATCCGCGGCACCACCACCATCCGCGAAGCCATCCTCAAGCATCAGGAACTCGAGAGCTGCGCTCGCTGCCATTCAAAGATCGATCCCCTGGGTTTCGCCCTCGAATACTACGACCCGGTTGGGCGTAAGCGATCCGAGTACCGCCACGTAAAAATCGTCAACAAGCAGAAACTAAAATTCACCAAGGTCCCGATTGAGGCCACCATGAAACTTCCCAACGGCCGTGAGGTGCGCGACCTGCCCACGCTCAAGGCCGCCCTCATGGCCGATAAGGAACGTATTCTTAAGGGTATCATTGGAAAACTCATCAGCTACGCCCATGGCCGCGAAGTCACCCGCGCCGATCTTCCGTATATCGATGCTGTTTTTCAAGCTACCCAAAAACAGAACCACTCGCTTCGAACCGCCATTCGCGCCATCGTAGCCCATCCGGAGTTTGGCCAGAAATAAGATGTTTTACTTATGCAACTTGCATCCATTTTCACTGTCTTTGAAGTTAATGCAAAGGACTCTTTCCAGTTGTGCGTATTTATTGGCCCTGCCCACTTCCTTGCTGACGTTGAAATAGAAGAAAAGGTAAGGGCCGCAGGATCGCCCTCCAATGTGAAATGAAAAGCGTACTTTTAGTTTTGGTGGCTCTGGCTTTTT
>JAPKDK010000360.1 GCA_028872645.1 Verrucomicrobiota bacterium | reverse complement strand
CCCGTTTATGGCAACGCCATCCGCGACAATATTTCCATGCTCGGACTACCTCTCTATCGCGGCCGAACAAATTTACCGAAGTGATCCGATAGCGGAAATTGCGAAGCATCTGAAATCGTGCTATATTAATCTATGAGGCGTTTCGCAATCCCGACTTTGGGCGCACTTCTTTTTTTCCTGTGGGCCGTTTTGATTTCTGGCTGTTCAAAAAAAGAGGTTAAGCCAGCCGCCAATCCGCGCCTTGAAAAATCCGGCCAACTGCTCGCTGCCGAGCCCATTGTGCCGGTGGTAAAGGATTCTTCTGAAACCGTGGTGGCGGAAGGCGAAGGGATTGAAGCAGCCAATGAGCCCGCGCCCGATCTCGTGCCGGTGCTCTCGCGCGCTGAGATGGCTGAACTCGTTCGCCTCGCCAAGGCCGGCAATCCCCACGCGCAGGTGAATCTTGGCAATATTTTTTTCGAGGGCCGCGGCGCGAATGTCAATAAAGCTGCGGCCGAGTATTGGTGGAATCTCGCCGCGCGTCAGCGGCACTCAGTCGCGATTGAGAATCTTAAGATGCTGCACGCCAAGCCCGAAGAGGGCGTGAGCTTTTTCGGTACCGTTAGTCGTGGTAACAAGTTTGTGTTCATCATCGATAAATCCGGCAGCATGTCAGGCAACCGTCTGGCCGCTGCAAAGAAGGAACTGTGCAGCACGCTGAAAGGGTTAAAACCCACCGATAAGTTTATGATATATTTTTTCAGTGACGCCGCTCAGGCGATGCCCGCGCGCGCGATGTTGGCGGGCACACCAAAAAACATCCAATGGGCGACCGATTGGGTGAGTGGGCGCAGTGTGGCCGGCGGAACCAATCCCACGCAGGCTCTGAGTTGGTGTTTTAATTTGCGGCCCGACACCGTGTGGTTGCTCACCGACGGCCAGTTTGCCGATGGCCCCGCACTCGATGCCATTGCCGCTGGCAACCGCCAACTCAAGGCTCGCATTAACACTCTCGCCTTTCACGACAAAGGCGGTGCAGACATTCTCCAACGCATCGCGCGCGAGAATGACGGCACCTATCGCTTTGTAAAACCATAGCCGCGCTTGCCCGCCACCGCGCGCGCGGTTATCCTCGCGAATGGACTGTGCTTACGATCTCGCCGCGACTTATGCGGAAAACTTTCAGCGCGGGCCGCGGCTTTCATCGCCACCCAATGTTTCCGTTACCCCCGCAAACGAACGGGTCGAATTTCTCGGCATTCCAGTGAACAGTCGCCTCGGGATTGCCGCCGGTTTATTGCTCAATGCGAAATGGATTGAAGGCTACGCCGACCGCGGGTGGGATTTGTTGACATACAAAACTGTGCGCTCGTCCGCGCGCGATTGTTATCCGCCGCCCAATTGGGCTTTTGTGAATGCCGATGCCGGCGAGGGGCCGGTTTATGCAACCGACGACTTACCGGATGATCCGGCGGATATTAGCTCGGCGGTGTGTTTTGGGATGCCGTCGATGTCGCCGGAATTTTGGCGGGAAGATATCGCACGCGCGAAGACGGTTTTACATGATGGGCAACTCTTAATTGTCTCTGTGGTGGCAAGTCCAGAGGCCGGCTGGAGTGCCGAGCAAGTGGCTGATGACTACGCCCAATGCGCCGCATGGGCTGCTGAGGCCGGCGCGGATGTCATCGAGGCCAACTATTCCTGCCCGAATGTCTGTTCCGCTGAAGGGCAGGTGTATTGCGATGCGAGCTTTAGTGAGATGGTTACGCAAACCATTCGTAGTGCGATTGGTGTCACGCCGTTGTTGCTTAAGATTGGGGTGTTTCCTGATTCAGAAAAACAACGCGCATTTTTGCATGCGGTGGCCGATAACGCTTCGGGCATCACATTGGTGAACGGTATTGCGCGCGAAGTGAGGCATGCTGACGGGCAGCCGGTGTTCGGTGATGATTATGTAAAGGCGGGAGTGATGGGTCGCATCATCCACGAGCCATGCGTGACGGCGGTGCGCGAGGCGCGAGCGGTGATTGATTCGGAAAAGTTGCCGCTCGCATTGGCTGCCGTGGGCGGGGTTTCCGGAGCGGCAGACTTTGAAGACTTTATTGGGGCTGGTGCAGATGTTGTTATGTGTGGCAGTTCACCGATGTATTTGCCGGACTTGGCAGTTGAAATAAAGCACAGTTCCTAACAGGAGCAAGGTTCTCCCTATCTTATTTATTTTCAGTGGACATTGATGGATGATCGTTAGACATTGCCGCATGCGCCAATTTATTTCCATGATTCCGAGTTTGATTTTTGCACTAGGACTTGCCGGTTGCTGCGCCACCAAACCGGTGGGCAAGACCGGTGGAATTCCGGTGATCGATACTCACATTCATTTGTATGACACCACGCGTGCGGGAGGGGTGCCCTGGCC
>JAPKDK010000059.1 GCA_028872645.1 Verrucomicrobiota bacterium | reverse complement strand
GATTTCTTTTTTCAGGATTTCCTTGGCGATGCGGGTGCCGTTCTTTTGTTTGTCGCGCGCCATATCCGGGCAAAGATAGGCGCGGTCAGTCTCATAAACTTTTGTAGCCGTGCCATCGGCGAGGGTAGCTTCGCAGAGGAGTTGGTCGTCGCTGAGGTTTTTGGATTCGGCCTCGCGTTCTTCGTCGCCTTCGAAAACGAATTCCGGCTTCCACGCGCCGCGCGCGCCTTCGGCCATTTGTATTTCCGCGACGAAGGGTTGGCCGAAGCGGTTTTTGAAATCTTCAAACGGCCCCACGCGTCCTTTTTCCAGCAACGCCTTGGCTTGCGCGGGGTTGAGTTTGTGGCTGGCGATGTATTTGTTGAGTTTGAATTTGCAGTCCGCGCCAGCGCATTCGTAGTTGCCGTCGGTTTGTTTGAGCGTGGTGGTGCCGCAGCTGGGGCAGATGGCTTCGAGGTCGGGATAGATACGATTGGCCAGCTCAGTCATTTTGCCGACCGTGCGCTCGACGATGTCTTTGGTAAGCGATTTGATGTCACTCATAAACGCTTCGCGACTGAGCGCGCCGGATTCCATTCGCTTGAGTTTGTACTCCCATTCACCGGTCAACTCCGGCGAAGTGAGCGCCTCGATGCCGATGTCCTCCAGCAAATCGATCAACGCGAGGCCTTTGTTTGAAACCACGAGGTCGCGCTTTTGTTGTTCGTGGCGGAAAACATATTTGTGCGCGATGAGCCCTTCGATGATGGCCGCGCGGGTGGCGGGCGTGCCGAGGCCGCGCTCACTCATCGCCTCGCGTAGTTCATCGTCGTCTACGCGTTTGCCGGCGGTTTCCATCGCGGAAAGCAGCGTGGCCTCCGTGTAACGCGCGGGCGGTTTGGTGTGTTCGCCTTTGAGGGTGACTTCCTTCGCCTGGGCTTCCTCGCCGGTTTGGGTGGGCACCAGTTCGTCCTTCTCCGTGGCCACGCCGGGGCGGCGGCCGTACACTTCAAGATAACCGGGCACCACCAAAACTTTGCCGGTGGTAAGAAATGAATCCTCCGCGATGCGCGTGATGCGGCGGGTATTTTCGAATTCCGCCGACGGAAAAAAGATGGCCACAAACCGCCGCGTCACGAGGTCGTAAATTTTTTGCTCTTGTTCCTTGAGCCCGCCCGCGGGAATTTTTCCGGTTGGGATAATCGCAAAGTGATCACTGATTTTTGCGTTATTAAAAATGCGTTTGCTCGGCGTCACCCAATCGTTGCTCAATACTTTGGAGCAAGCGGCGATGACTTCCGGAGCCAACGTGGTGTTGGGCTTGGCCTTGGCGAAACCGGCAAGATGGCCGCGCACGGTGTCGATATAATCCTCCGGCAGACATTTCGAGTCCGTGCGCGGATAGGTCAACAGCTTGTGACGATCGTAAAGCGACTGCGCGATGCCGAGCGTGTTGCGCGCGCTGAAGCCGAAGCGGCTGCTGGCCTCGCGTTGCAATGTGGTGAGATCGTAAAGCTGCGGCGGCGCTTGCTTGGCGGGCTTTTTGATTTCCTCGACGATGCCCGTTTTGCCCGTGCAACGGTTCACAATCACCGCGGCCTCGGCTTCGGTCCAAATGCGTTCGGCGCGGGTTTGATCGTCGTTTTCGTCCTTCTTAAAACCCTCGCGGAACCATCGGCTCGCGTACGTGCCCGCCAACACTTCAAACTCCGCGTGCACTTCCCAATAATCGCGCGGCACAAAATCGCGAATCAACCGCTCGCGCTCGCTAAGGATCGTGAGCGTAGGCGTCTGCACGCGGCCGGCGCTCGTCATATTAAATCCACCGTGGCGCGAGTTGAACGCCGTGAGCGCGCGCGAGCCATTGAGCCCCACCAGCCAATCGCTTTCCGACCGGCACAACGCCGCGTCCGCCAGCGGTTGCATCCGGTCGTCCTCGCGCAATTTTTGGAACGCCTCGACAATCGCGCCGTCGGTCATCGACTGCATCCACATTCGCTTCATCGGTTTCTCCACGCCGGCCAGCGCCATAATGTAGCGGAAGATCAATTCCCCCTCGCGGCCCGCATCGCAGGCGTTGATAATTTGATCGACCTCCTTGCGCTTGATCAAGCGCAGTAACAGATTTAGCCGCGACTCACTTTTTTCAATCGGCTGCAGCTCAAATTTTTCGGGGATGATCGGCAGATGCTTGATGCCCCACGGCAACTTTTTTCCGTTCGGGCCTTCCGGCATTTTCAGCTCCACCAAATGCCCGACCGCCGAAGTGACAATTGCGTTGTCATTTTCGAAGTAGCTGTTGCGGTCCTTGCCCTTCCGCTCGAACTTGCCAAGCGTCTTGCCCAGAACTCGGGCAAGGTCCGTTTGGACGGACGGCTTTTCGGCGATGACTAGTGTTTTGCCCATTTGTTGCAAACGTTGCGGCGGGGTTTAGTGGCCCATTGGCCATTTGGCAACCCTTTTCCCAGACGCACTCACGGGCGGTTTCATTGAAAAAACTTTTTTGGACAGCCCTGCCGCGTTCATCGTGCTATTGTCCGCCGCGATGGCCGAGGGCTATTTTTCCAATGACGCAACACGCGCCGAGCGCGTGCGCGACCTCTTTGACACCATTGCCCCGCGCTACGATCTCATCAACGATCTGCAGAGCCTCGGTCTCCATCGGCGCTGGAAAAAACGCCTCGTCGCCCTTGCCGATGCCAGCGCCGACCAGTGTGCGCTCGATCTTTGCTGCGGTACGGGTGACATCGCATTCGCGCTCGCGCGGAACGGTGCAGACGTGGTCGGCCTCGATTTCAGCAAACCAATGCTCGACCAAGCCATCCGCCGCAACCGCGACCTCACCGTTACCTTCCGCGAAGGCGACGCGCTGGAAACCGGCCTGCCCGATGATCATTTTGATTGTGTCACCGTTGCCTTTGGTTTGCGCAACCTTGCCAGTTTTGAAAAAGGTCTGCGCGAGATGTACCGCCTCACCAAGCCTGGCGGCAAAGTGCTCGTGCTCGATTTTGGAAAACCCACCTTCGCTCCGTGGCGATGGATTTATTTTTGTTACCTCAAATGGATTGTCCCGTGGTTCGGCCGCATCATCTGTCGCGACGCGCCAGCCTACGCGTACATCCACGAGTCCCTCGAAAATTATCCCGCCCAGGACGGCGTGGAAAAAACAATGCGCGAACTCGGTTGCAAAGAAGTCGCCATCCACCGAATCCTCGGCAGCGCAATGACGATTAATGTGGGGGTGAAATGATTACTTCGCCGTCGACGTAATATCCTTCATCAAAGCCAGCGCGGTGGCCTCGGTGAGTTGCTGGATATTATAGCGCTTTAACATCCGCGCCGCGGCGGCTTGATGCGGAAACAAATCCATCACCGTCGCTTGTCCAAGCACTTGTCCATCGGCCGCGCGCGTGGCGGTGACGATGATGTCCGGCACGGTGTGTGATTTGGGGCCGTTGATGCCCGGCACGTTGATCTTGCGTTCGCCCAATAAAATTTCCAGCGTCAACTCTGGCAGATTTGTTTGGGAGGGATCGGTCAGCGTGGCCCCCGCCAAACGCAGCGGACGGCCAAAAAGCAACTCCACCTCGCGCTTGGTTTGGCGTGTGGACATTTCATCCGTATCAAAAATGCGCGGCCCAGCGGCAGGCACGCCGCCGCCCACTCC
Organism: Verrucomicrobiota bacterium; assembly: GCA_028872645.1. Taxonomy (GTDB): domain Bacteria; phylum Verrucomicrobiota; class Verrucomicrobiia; order Limisphaerales; family UBA1100; genus JACNJL01. The sequence continues at coordinate 9,041 of JAPKDK010000059.1, read as the reverse complement.
CGCGGGCATCGGCAAGCCGGTGGCGGGATCAATCTGCGGTGTGCCACCCACGCCCACAGTGGGCAACTGCGGCACTTCAAACGTGCCTTGTGGAAGGTTTACACTAATATTGATGCGCGGTGCGCCAATCTTCACATAAGCCGCCCGGAAATCCTCCACGATTTGCTGCGCCTGTTGCGCGTTGTAAATTTGCGAAAGCGGCACGGCGGGCGAAACAGTGTACACATATTTTTTGCCTTCCACGGGCGCGGCGATTTGTTTAAAAATCACCATCGCATTGCGCGAAGGGCTCGTTGGTCCGGTGCAGCCGAGCACCAATAAAACGGGAATGAGCAGCGCAATTTTTTTCATGGTAATTTTTGAGTTAGCGCGCCAGTCGCACGCGCACGGTGTAATCCTTGGCTCGGGCGTTTAGTGATTTGAATGTCACGGTTTCCTGCGCGGTCTCGTCGAGGATGAGCGTTTGGAACGGCGTGGTGTCAATGGCGAATCCCTGTTCGTCTTTGAACGCGCAGTTAATCTGCAAATCCACGCGCTTGTTGATGAGATTCAAAATATTCGCGCGCACCTGCAATCGGCCATCGGCCAATTGCGTTTCCTGCATCGCCGTGCATTTTACCGTGCGGCCGCCGAGCGTGCCGAGGGCAACGAACTTGCTGTTGTTCGCCGTGGCTGCTTGTTGCGCGGAGGGTATGCCGCAGCCGGCGATGATCGCGCAGGCGCTCAATATTAAGATGAGTTTGGTTTTCATAAATCTCCTTTTTTAATCGGCGACAAACACCACCGTGTCGCGGTCGGTCTGTACGGTTACTGAAACATTTTTTTGTCGATCCGGCAAGGCAATGCCATTGGCATCGAGAAATTCAATTGTCACCGTGTGAGTGCCCGCGGACAGTTGCAGCGCGGCAAAGCTAAGATGCTGTGGGAGATTGGTCCACGTCCGCGTGTCCGCGTACGGCTCGGCGGAGCCGCCAATAATTTTGCCCGCAAGACCCGCGCCCAGCAACGCGACGCCCGCGCCTTCGGTTTTGGGTGCGCTGGCGAGGATGGCACCGGCGGTCACGCCGATGTCACCCACGAGATCGCCGCCTTTTTTGAGGGTGGCTTTTTTGGCGAGGATGGCGTCCATTGCGCGATTGCCACGGGTGGAGGCTTGGAATGTGAGATCATCAAACACCGGCGCAATGATCGTCCGCCCGCCCGCGGTGATTCGCGCTGAGTGGGTCTGGGAATGGCCGCCGTCATACACGATTTTTTCGCCCACATCGCCACCGGTTTTTTTCATTGGGCCAAAGCCGAACTGCAGAAACATCATCACGTTGGCTTTTGAATTGTAATCGGGCAGGGCGGTGGTGCCGGCATTGGCTTGGGCGCGGGTGCCGGCATCACTGCCGTCGCGCCCGAGCTTGGTGGTGATGTAGCCATCGAGATAATCGAGCAACACCCAGTCGGCGCGATGCTCCGGCTGCGCGGCGAGGGCGTCCATTAGCTGCGCGGTGCGGAAACAGGCGCGGGCGTTGTCGGGCTCGCCATCCATCCAGTAAAACATCCCGCGATAAAACCAGCCCATCACGCGCTCGTGAGATTCGCCGTGGAAACCTTTCACGTTTTCGGGCGAGAACAGGCTCTGCGCCAAGCGCGTGCGGGCATCGGCTTGCAGGATTTGCCCCGCCGAGGGCATTGCGGTGGCGAGCAACGCGCGGGCTTCGTCGTGCCGCCCGAGCTTGAGCGCGTGCACGGCGGTGATGAGTTGCCAGCGTTTTTTTTCGTGCGCGGGGGCTTGGGCAATTTTACGATGCCCAGCCGCTACGAGGTCGCCATTAAATTCCGGCGCATGCCGAATGGCTGGCGCTTGGCACGCCGTAAACAGCACCGCGCACAAAAGTGAAATGCTCGTGGCAATTTTCATCACCGTGAAAAAATAAGTGCCGGACTAACGATACGTCACGTCGTCCTTGCCCTGTTTCTTGATTTCGTGAAATCCTTCCCACACGATGTCGCTGGTGTCCGGGTCGATGAGTTGGAAAGTGTAGAGCACGTAATCGCTCGCGCCGGATGCGCCCCGGCTGGAGATGGCTTTGAAGGTGCCGGTGAGTATGAAATCCGCGCCTTTGAATTTGTTGCCGGTGATTTTTTTGCCGCCGGTCACTTGGCCGCTGATTTTGAGGTCGCGTTCCTTTTCTAATTTATCCATGTGCTCGCGCGCGACAAAACTTATTTTGCCTGCCGCATTTCCGGTGAGCGCCACGCGAATGCGCGTAAGAAAAATATCTTTGTCGATCGGGAAGCGCGTGTCGTTGTTGATGGGCTCGAGCACGATGACCGGTTTGCCCTCGGCTTTGGCGATGGGATCAGCGCCAAGAATGCCGCGCGCCATCTTCTCGGAAATTGTGACGAGATCTTGCGATTCAATTCCAAGCCCCGCGACAAAGCCGCGTTCGCCCGGACGCAACTCAGTGACGCTCGGGCCGTGGGTGGAATTGATGTTGGTGCAACCGGTCACAACGCATAGGGCGGTGCCGACAAAAAGTGTGATGATGTGTTTCATACCGTTCTCCGTTTGACGGGAGAATATGGCAGAAAAGTCATCGCCCGAAAAGTTTTTTCACACGCTTGCGCGGCGAGAGGCGCGGCTTGGTCGGAGCCTCCGCGGGTACCGGCGCTATACCATTGGCTACTACGGGCAATCCTGTCGCGGGGTCAATGACTGGGGCGGCAGTGCCTGTGGTGAGTGCGTTGGGATCAATGGGCAAACCGGTCGCCGGATCAATTTGCGGCAACGGGCCGGTTGCGACGGATTCGGCGTCGGGGTTTTGTGCGCGTTCCAGCGCGGTTTGGCGTTCGGTCTCGGCATTTTGTGCGGCTTTGCGGTCCATCATTTGGCCAATCAACAAACCCACTGCGCCGCCAATGGCCGTGCTTTCGGCCGTGCGATTGCTTTTGCTGCCGAGCACGCCGCCAATCGCCGCGCCCAAAACCGTGGTGGTAGCAACTGCCGGAGCGCGCGTTTTCGGCGCGGGATCGCCCACTGCGGGCAAACCGGGGATTAACAGTCCTGGGAATAACTGCGCCTGCGCTGATGGCACGGAAATCACCAACAAAATGAGGGCAAAAACAGCGGGTTTTTTCATTTTAGCAATACCTTCCTTGGTTTTATCAATAGTAAAACTGAGATTGTTCTGAGTTTGTTAACAAGTTATTAACAGCAAGCCGCGTGCCGCCGTGTTCATAACTGGTCGGAAAAACAAAAAAACCGCTGTTTATGCTGAAAACAGCGGTTTTTTGGCTGAAATGTGGGGTTTTGAAATTATCGCCCAAACAGCACTCGGGCCGGATATGCGGCATTTACGCGCGGTGGCGTGATAATAATCACCGATCCCGCCGTCGGCTGCACGTACATTGGCCGCGCATATTGGAATCCCGGCGTCATTGCCATCGTGTGCATCGGCAATCCGCGCTGCATTCCGAAGTAGTTGGGTTGAGGAAAATACCTCGGCATATAGGGCACTGGCTCGACCACTTGCGGCTGCGCGGGCGGCGTGATGAGCACGGTGGCTGCCTGCGCGCCGGGGCGGGCGGGCAGTTTGATTTCAATGGTGCGATCGGCCATCCCCGGCCCCATGCGCAAGACGCCCGGGCCAAAAAGCTGCGCGGAAAGTTGGGGGGCAAATCCCAGTGTCATCAAAACCAAAAGAAAGCCGGCTAACCGTTTCATGCGAAAAGTGTACGCCGCCCCAACGCATTGGCAACAGAATAGTATGCACACGTACAAAAACTTTTTCACTCGTGACCATCCTATCCCGCCGCTAATGTCGCCGTACTTTTGCGATGTTAGCCAAACGCGTTATTCCCTGCCTCGATGTTCACGACGGACAAGTCACCCGTGGTGTGCAGTTCGGTAAAGCCGAGGCGGGCGAGCTGCGTAATGTGGGCGATCCCGTCGAGCTCGCGCTGCAGTATAATAAACAGGGTGCGGACGAGATGGTGTTCTTCGACATCACCGCCAGCGCGCATGAACGTAAGACCATCGTGGACGTCATCGAGCGCGCGGGCGATCAGTGCTTCATGCCGCTCACCGTTGGCGGCGGCATTCGCAGCGTGGAGGATATGAGCACGATGCTCAAAGCCGGTGCCGATAAGATTAGTATTAACTCCGCCGCCATCGCCACGCCGTCGCTCATCCGCGCCGGCGCGGAAAAATTTGGAAGCCAATGCATCGTCGTCAGCATCGACGCCAAAAAAACCGGCGACGACCAATGGCGCGTCTTCACCCACGGCGGCCGCAAGGAAGCTGGGTTGGACGCCATCGAATGGGCGAAGGAAGCCGTGGCCCTCGGCGCGGGCGAAATCGTTTTGAACAGCATCGACGCTGACGGCACCAAAGCCGGTTACGACATCGAAATCACCCGCCGGATTAGTGAGAACGTTGGGGTGCCGGTGGTGGCCAGTGGTGGGGCGGGTAATCTCGACCACATGGTGGATGTCTTGAAGCAAGGCAAGGCTGATGCGGTATTGGCCGCCAGCATTTTCCACTTCGGGGAATTCACCGTGGGCGAAGTGAAAGAACATTTGGCGAAAGCGGACATTCCGGTGCGGATGGTTTGAGTTTTTCACCAGACAGGCACAGAGAGCACAGAGTGTTTTTTTCTCTGTGCTCTCTGTGCCTCTGTGGTTAAGTTCGGCGCATGTCTTTTATCGACAGTTTGAAATTCAATGATCAGGGGCTGATTCCGGCGATTGTGCAGGAGGAGGGCTCGGGGCGCGTGCTGATGATGGCTTGGATGAATGCCGATTCAATCAAGAGCACCCTCGAAACGGGCAAGACGCATTTTTGGAGCCGTAGCCGGCAAAAGTATTGGATGAAGGGCGAGAGCAGCGGCAACACACAGCAAGTGAAAGATGTGGCGTACGATTGCGACGGCGACACGCTTTTGATTCAGGTGGAGCAAATCGGCGCGGCGTGTCACGAAGGGTACAAGAGTTGTTTCTTTACGTCGGTGAAGGACGGCGAATCGGAAATCACCGAGGAGCGGTTGATTGATCCTGAGGAAATGTACGGCAAAAAATCGTGAGTGATTTCCCGCACATCACGCCCGCGCGCGAGGAATTTTTGCAGCATGCGCAGGCGGGGAATTTGATTCCCGTATATCGCGAAATTCTTGCGGACTTCGAGACACCGCTTTCGGCTTATCGCAAAATCCGGTCCGACGGCGAGTCGTTCCTGTGCGAGAGTGTGGAGGGCGGCGAGCATTTGAGCCGGTACTCATTCGTGGGCTGCAATCCGCGCGGGATCATCCGGCAGGATGGCGATCAAGTGCAGGTGGTCGAGGGCGGCAAAGTGACGGCCACGTACACGGTGAGTCGTGAGGCTGGCGAAAACCACGTGCGCGATGGACTGGAAGTGGTGGAAAAAGTTTTGGGGCGTTATCGGCCGGTGGATTTGCCGGGGCTGCCGCGGTTCACTGGCGGCGCGATGGGGTTTGTGGGGTACGAATTCATTCACGACGTGGAGCCGGTGGTGCCGCGTCCGCCCAAGGATGAGTTGGGCACGCCGACGATGTATTTTTTGATTGCGGACGAATTGCTAATTTTCGATCGCGTGCGGCAGACGGTGACGGTTCTCGTGAACGCCATCATCGAGGATGGCGCGAAACCGGAGGACGCCTACGAAGACGCAGTCGACGAAGTGGAACGCCTCGTCTCGTTGCTGGAACAACCCACTGAGCACCGCGCCGTGACGCTCGCCGCCGAGCCGCCGGCCGCCGCGTTTGAGTCAAACATGACTCAGGACGCCTTCCTCGCCAACGTCGCCAAGAGCAAGGAATACATTCGCGCGGGTGACATCATTCAAGTGGTCGGCTCACAGCGTTTTTCAACCGAGGTAACGGCCGAACCGCTGGATGTGTATCGCGCTGTGCGGTCGATTAATCCTTCGCCTTATATGTTTCTGCTGGAGCTGGATGGCTTTTCGCTGGTCGGTGCCTCGCCGGAAATTCACGTGCGCTGTGAGGAAGGCGAGGTGCAAATTCGCCCCATTGCCGGCACGCGCCCGCGCGGCGCCACGCCCGCCGAGGATTTGGCGCACGAAAAAGATCTGCTCGCCGACCCCAAAGAACGCGCCGAGCACGTGATGCTCGTGGACCTCGCCCGCAACGACATCGGCCGCGTTTGCGAATACGGCAGCGTGCAAGTCGCCGACCTAATGATCATCGAGCGTTACAGCCACGTGATGCACATCGTCTCGAGTGTCACCGGTAAACTCACAGCCGACAAAACGCCCTATGATTTGCTGCGCACCACGTTCCCCGCCGGTACCCTCACTGGCGCGCCGAAGATTCGCGCGATGCAAATCATCGCCGAACTCGAGCAAACCACGCGCGGCCCCTACGGCGGCACCGTCGGCTACTTCAGTTTCAACGGCAACCTCGACTGCTGCATCACCATTCGCACCGCGCTATTAAAAGACGGCCAAGCTTACGTCCAAGCCGGCGGCGGTTGGGTGAACGACTCCGTGCCCGAAAATGAATTCGAAGAAACCGTCAACAAAGCCAAAGCGATGATCAAAGCCATCGCCCTCGCCGAGCATTGCGTGAAAATGTAGATGAAACGATTGTTGATCGGGATCGTGCTGGTGGTTTTTTCGGGAACGGCCGTGGACGGGGAAGAACCGGCGCGACCCTTGGTGCCGATTGCGGCGAAGTTGGAACCGACGCGGCAGGTGGTTTATAAAACGGTCGGGAAGCGCGAGTTGCGGCTGCATATTTTTGAGCCGAAAGGGCATCAGCCCACGGATCGGCGGCCCGTTTTTTTGGCCATCCACGGCGGCGGTTGGGTCGGCGGCGAGCCACGGAAATTTTATCCATTCGCGAATTTTTTTGCACGGCAAGGAATGCTGGGCGTCAGTTTGGAGTACCGGTTGATTAGCCGAAAGGCAGGCGCGACCAACACCACGGTGTTCGACTGCGTGCGCGATGGCCGCTCGGCCGTGCGTTACCTGCGCCAACACGCGCGCGCATTCGGCATCGATTCCGCCCGCATTGTGGTGGCCGGCGGCTCGGCGGGCGCGCAAGTGGCGGCGGGCACGGCGTTGTTCGCGAAAGTGAATGACGCCACCGACGACCTCAAATTCTCCAGCACGCCCAACGCGCTTGTGTTGTTTTATCCCGTCATCGACACCTCCGCCGAGGGCTACGGCCAAAAGGAAATCGGCGATCGCTGGCGCGAGCTTTCCCCCGTGCACCACGTGCGCGCCGGTGTGCCGCCCACGCTCATTTTCCACGGCACGGCTGACACCGTCACGCCCCACGCCGGCGCGGTGCAGTTCCATAAAAGTATGCGCGCCGCCGGCAATCCCTGCCAACTCATCAGCCATCCGGACGGCCCGCATGGCTATCTGATTTTTGACCTGAAACTTTTTGAACAAGCCATGCACCGCACGGCGAAGTTTTTGCAGCAACAAAAAATTCTGGAGTAACCAATCCTTCGAATTCCTGTTGCGAAAAGCCGTCAAAACTTTAATATCACCCCACAATGAATCGATTACTTTTCCTTTTTCTCCTCTCGGTCGTAACCGTCTCCGGCCAAAACAATCTACTGAAATTTTCCGTGCGGTCAGTTGGCGATGGCGATTGGTCATCCGCGAAAACGTGGAAACCCAAGCGCGTGCCCAAGGCGGGCGATCGCGTTTTAATCAGCCCGGGCACGGTGGTGCGGTTTGATGCGAAGGCGACGCCGGTGATTCGGCTACTGCAGGTGGCGGGCACGTTGCGGTTTGCGCGGGATCGCAGCACGGAGTTGAACGTGGCGTTGCTGAAAGTGCAATCGGGCAACCGTTGCACGGAGCGGGGATTCGCGTGTGATTTTCACGGCGTGAACAAGGCGGGCGAACCCAACGCGATGCCCACCGGCGCGATGCCGACGCTGGAGGTGGGTACGCTGCAGAGTCCCATTCCCGCGAAACACACGGCGCGCATTCGGCTGCACTTTATTAAAGGGATGGACGAGGACGACGCGCCGGCGCTGGTGTGTTGCTCGGCGCGGATGGAGTTGCACGGGGCGCCGATGAACCGCACGTGGCTCAAGCTCGGCGCGACGGCCAAGGTGGGTGATACGAAGGTCACTGTTGATGGAGCGGTGAAGGGATGGCGCGTGGGCGATTCGGTGATTGTCACCGCATCGAAAAAACACAGCGAGGTGGGCACGGAGGAGCGCGTGATCAAGGGCATCGCCGGGCGCGTGCTGACGCTGGATCGACCATTGCGCGTGGAACATTTTGGCACGGGCGAGTTTCGCAGCGAGGTGGCAAACCTTTCGCGCAATGTGATCATCGAGAGCGCCGACCCCGAGGGCGTGCGCGGGCACACGATGTTTCACCGCTACAGCAAGGGCGGCATCAGCTACGCGCGGTTTGCGCATCTCGGCAAGCGCGGCGTGCTCGGCCGCTACGCGATTCATTTTCATCTCGCCGGCACCACGATGCGCGGCTCGGCGGTGGTCGGTGCGGCCATTGTCGATTCGCATAACCGCTGGATTACCGTGCACGGCACGCAGTATTTAATGGTGCGCGATTGCGTGGGCTACCAGTCGGTGGGGCACGGGTTTTTTCTGGAGGACGGCACGGAGGTCTTCAATTTGCTGGACCGCAACCTCGGCGTACAGGCACTACGCGGGCGGAGGTTGCCCGACCAAGTGCTGCCCTTTGACCCCAATGACGGCGCGGCATTCTGGTGGGCCAACGGCCGCAACACGCTCACGCGCAACGTGGCCGTGGAGAACGACCGCTACGGCTACCGTTACGACAGCCAGCACCGCAGTAATTTTAACAGCAACCTCCCCGTGCTAATGCCCGATGGCAAAACCAAAACCGTCGACATTCGCACGCTGGCCATCAGCCGTTTCGAAGCCAACGAATCGCACAGCGAAGGCCTTTACTCCGTGGCACTCGCCGGCACCGACGGCGTGGGGCCGGACCCGCGCCACCCGCATCGCGTGCGCGGCCTGAAGCTGTGGCAAACTCATTACGCCCTGCGCGCGCAACTGCC
>JAPKDK010000359.1 GCA_028872645.1 Verrucomicrobiota bacterium | reverse complement strand
AAAAATGGACCGCCGTCATCACCGGCTCCAACGCCGAGAAAGCCGTCGCCGAAATGGCCGCTGTGCTTTACGACGAAAGCCTCGACCAATTCAAACCGCACCAATGGCAGACTTCCATGAATGTGTTCCGGCAGGATTACGCCCGCTTGAACCAGCGTTTTGAAAACAGCGCCAAAGGCCTGAACCATCTACACGGTCAATGGACCCGCCCCAGCCACCGCAACATAAGCCACAACTACCGCAGCTTCCCCCGCGAAATCACCGCCAACTTATATGGCTACGGTTACTACGGTACCAATAGAGGGATGGCCTTCCGTAGCGGGCGCGGGCGTCCGGAAATGGCGATGATGGCGATGGCCGAACAAGCCGATGGAGCTCCAGGCGCAGCCGCACCACCTCAAATGGCTATGCGAAAAGCAGCTGGAGGAATGGCCCAAGCCGATGCTGCTGAAAGCGGCGACCGTGCCAATGCAGATAAAAAAGCCAAGGACGACGGCGGCTCTACTGCCACCGGCCCGAATCTTGACCAAGTAACCGCGCGGAAGAACCTCAACGAAACCGCCTTCTTTTTGCCGCACATTGTGGCCAATAAAAAAGGCGAGGTGCGTTTGGAATTCTCGATGCCCGAGGCGCTCACTAAATGGAAGTTTATGGGCTTCACGCACGATAACGAACTGCGCAGCGGTTTCCTCAGCGGCAGCACTGTCACCGCCAAGGACATTATGGTGCAGCCCAACCCGCCGCGTTTCCTGCGCGAGGGCGATCAGCTGGAGTTCACCGTGAAGGTCAGCAATATGACCGATAAAGAAGCCACCGGCAAAGTGCGCCTCACGTTTGCTGACGCGCTCACCAACGACAGCGTGGACGACCAACTCGGTAACGCCGATCTTGATCAGAAATTCACCGTACCCGCCAAGCAAAGCAAAACGTACAGCTGGCGCATCACCGTGCCGGATGATCTCGGCTTCCTCACTTACAAAGCCGTGGGCGGCACGGACACCGTGACCGATGGCGAGCAAGGCTTCCTGCCCGTTCTCAGCCGCCGCATCTTTGTAACCGAAAGCCTGCCGCTGCCCATTCGCGGCCCGAAGACGAAGACTTTCAACTTCGGCAAACTCATCGGCTCCGGCGCAAGCGATACCATCAAGCACGAGCGTTACACTGTGCAAATGGTTTCCAATCCCAACTGGTACGCGGTAATGGCGCTCCCTTATTTGATGGAAAGCCCCCACCCCAGCACGATGAGCACCTTCACGCGTCTCTACGCCAACGGCCTCGCTCGCCACATCGCCAATAGCGATCCGCGCATCCGCGGCGTGTTCGATCAATGGCGCAACACCCCGGCCCTCGATAGTCCGCTGGAGAAGAACCAGGATCTCAAGGCGGTGATGCTCGATGAAACCCCGTGGCTCCGCCAAGCCAAAAGCGAAAGCCAGGCGCGCCGCAACGTGGGTATTCTCTTCGAGGACAAACGCCTCACCGTCGAAACGCAAATGGCCATCCGCAAGCTACGCGAAACGCAGTTTGCTGACGGCGCTTGGCCGTGGATGCCCGGCGGTCGCCCCAGCGATTACATCACCCTCTACATCACCACCGGCTTCGGCCGAATGCGCGCGATGAATGTCGATATCGATGCAAACATGGCCATCAAAGCCGTGAACCGCCTCGACAACTGGATCCACCGCACCTACCTCGAAATCAAGAAACACGGCAACCTCGAGCGCAACAACCTCTCCTCGCTCATCGCGCAGTATCTCTACTGCCGGTCGTTCTTCCTGAAAGACCGCGCCATCGCCCCGCAACACAGCGTGGCCATTGAGTACTTCATCAATCAAGCGGTGAAGACCGAGAAGGACGGCACGCAATATTTCCTGCGCCTGCCACGAATGAACCAAGCGCAAGTCGCCATCGCGATGAACCGCTTCGGTAAGTTCCAGAAAAAAGCGAACTACAACGGCCTCGCCAAGCTCATCATTAAATCCATCAAGGAACGCTCCGTCACCAACGAGGAAATGGGCCTCTTCTGGCGTGACCAAGAGCACAGCTATTGGTGGTTCCGTGCGCCGATTGAAACGCAAGCAATGATGATCGAAGCTTTCCACGAAGTGACGCAAGACTTCGAGGCACTTGAGGAAGCCAAGGTTTGGCTGCTCAAACAAAAGCAAACGCAAGACTGGAAAACCACCAAGGCTACTGCCGATGCGTGCTACGCGCTGCTGCTGCAAGGCGCCAACCCGCTCGCCAGCGACGCCCTCGTTGACGTCACCGTGGGCAACTTCAAGATCGAGCCGAAGAACGTCGAAGCCGGCACCGGCTTTTATGAGCATCGTTTCCTCGGCAGTGACGTGAAGGCCAGCTACGGCAAAATTAAAGTCACCAAACACGACGAAGGCGTCGCGTGGGGCAGCGTGCACTGGCAATATATGGA
>JAPKDK010000058.1 GCA_028872645.1 Verrucomicrobiota bacterium | reverse complement strand
AAAAACAAGGCGTGGGTCAAAACTCCCATCGACCAGTTCATCCTCGCGCGCTTGGAAAAGGCCGGCCTCCAACCCGCCCCGGTCTCCAACCCGCGAGACTTGCAGCGGCGCATTCACTACGCGCTGACGGGACTGCCGCCCGCGCCCAATTCCAAAATCGTCAATCTGAAATCTGAAATCAAAAATCAAATGGCCACTCCGCAGTACGGCGAGCGCTGGGCGCGGCATTGGCTGGATGTGGTGCGTTACGCGGACAGCAACGGGCTCGACGAAAATGCGGCGCACGCGAATGCGTGGCGGTATCGCGATTATGTGGTGGCGTCGTTTAATGCGGACAAGCCGTTTGACCAGTTTCTCATCGAGCAAATCGCGGGCGACCGTTTGCCGGCCAAGAATGAGGCGACGCGGCGCGAGCAACGGATTGCCACGGGGTTTTTATCAATGGGGCCGAAAGTGCTTGCGGAGCCGGACAAGGTGAAAATGGAGATGGATATTATTGACGAGCAAATCGATACGCTCGGCAAAGCGCTGCTTGGGCTCACGCTCGGCTGCGCGCGCTGTCACGACCACAAGTTTGACCCCATCCCCACCGCCGACTACTACGCGCTCGCCGGCATTTTCAAGAGCACAAAAACGATGGACTCGCTGAAGACCATCGCCAAGTGGCACGAGCATTCCTTCGCCACGCCCGCGCATAAGAAGCTGAAGGAAAAACACGAAGCGCTAATTGCCGCGCAGAAAAAAGTCGTCACCGCATTCACCGCCAAGGCCAATCAACAATTGTTGGTGGAATTGAAGTTGGAAAAATTGCCCGCCAATCCCGAGGAAAAATATTCAAAAACCAATCAGGCCGAACTAACAAAACTGAACTCAACGCTCAAGCGATTGGCGGCCGATGTGTTTGTGCTGCCCAGCGCGATGGGCGTGGAAGACGGAAACGCGACGAACGTTCCCATCTTCGTGCGCGGCAATCACGAGCGCCCCGGCGAAATCCAACCGCGCCATTTCCCGCGCGCGCTTTCGGACGGCAAACCGATTAGCGGCAAAGTCAGTGGGCGGCTTGAACTGGCGCAGTGGATTGCCAACCGCCACAACCCCCTCACGGCCCGCGTGATGGTGAACCGCGTATGGCGCTGGCACTTCGGCCGCGGGCTGGTGACCACCCCGGATAATTTTGGCAAGCTCGGCGCGAAGCCGTCGCATCCGGAGCTGCTCGATTGGTTGGCGGTGTGGTTTGTGGAAAACGGGTGGTCGGTCAAGAAACTCAACGCGCTTATTCTCACCTCGGCGACCTTCCAAATGAGCAGCATGCCCAATGCCGCCGCGCTGAAAATTGACCCGACGAACGTTTTGATGTCGCGCGCGCCCTTGCGTCGGATGGAAGCGGAGCCACTGCGCGATTCGCTTTTACAAATCAGCGGCCAACTTGACCTGAAAGTGGGCGGCACGATTTGGACGTTTGAAAACTACAAACTCGTCTTCAACCACACTTCCGAGGACGCCACCACTTACAGCAGCAATCGCCGCGCCATTTATCTGCCGGTCATCCGCAATCACGTTTACGATTTGTTCGAGCTGTTCGATTTTCCCGACCCCGGCACCGTCAACGGCAATCGCGCCGACACCACCATCGCCCCGCAAGCGCTCTATTTAATGAACAGCCCGCTCGTCCTTCGCACCTGCGCAACGATGGCAAAACAATTGTTGGCCGAGAAAAAAATCACCAACGCCCAGCGCGTCGAGTGGCTTTACGCGAAAGTTTACAACCGCAAACCCACCACCAAGGAAAGCAAGCACGCGGTCACATTCGTGAATGAATTTTGTCAGGAACGACAGGCGAGTTGGCAGGCACTTTGTCAGGCGTTGCTTTCGTCGAATGAGTTTCTTTATCTGAAATGATGACCCGCCGCGATATGCTCCAAAAAACAGCACTGGGCTTTGGCTCGGTGGCGCTGACGTCGATGTTGCACGCAGAGAATCCGTTGGCGGCGCGGCGGTCGCATTTTCAGCCGCGGGCGAAGCGTGTGATTTTCCTGTTCATGAAGGGCGGCCCGGCGCATATGGACACGTTTGAGTACAAGCCACTGCTCCAACGCGACCACGGGAAGCCGCTGCCTTTTGCAAAACCGAAAGTCACCTTTGCCGCGACCGGAAACCTGCTGGCGTCGCCGTGGAAGTTTAAGCCGTATGGCCAATGCGGGCATCAAGTCAGCGAACTGTTTCCCAATGTGGCGCGGCACGTGGATGACATTTGTTTTTTGCATGGCGCGCACGGCACCAATCCGGCCCACGGCGGCGCGCTTTTGAAGCTGCACACCGGCGCGGATAATTTTGTGCGGCCTAGTATGGGCGCGTGGGTGAGCTACGGGCTCGGCACGGAGAATGCAAACCTCCCAGCCTTCGTGACCATCTGCCCGACGCTTGCGCACGGCGGCGTGAACAATTGGGGCAGCGCGTTTCTGCCCGCGCATTACGCCGGCACGCCCATCGGCAACGCCAGCATCAAGGCGAAGGATGCCAAGGTGCATCACATTAAAAATCCCAAGTGGACGCCCGGCCAGCAGCGTGCACAATTGGATTTTTTGAAACAACTCAACCGCGACCATCTCAGCGGTGCGCCCAATCCGGTTCTCGAGAGCCGCATCAATTCCTTCGAGCTGGCGTTCCGAATGCAAACGGCGATGCCGGAGATTCAAGACATCCGCGGCGAAACCGAAGCCACGCGCAAACTCTACGGACTCGACAACGCGGTGACCGAAGACTTCGGCCGGCAATGTTTGATGGCGCGTCGGTTTGCCGAGCGCGGCGTGCGTTTCGTGCAGGTGACTCACAGCGACAGCAAAGTGCAGTGGGACCAACACGGCAACCTCCGCAAAGGCCACACCGAAAAAGCGAGCGAAGTCGACAAACCCATCGCCGGTTTGCTGCACGATTTAAAAGCACGCGGTTTGCTGGACGACACGCTCGTTGTGTGGAGCGGCGAATTCGGCCGCACGCCCACCGTGCAGGGCAGTGGGATGGACGGGCGCGACCACAATCCGTGGGGCTTCACGATGTGGCTCGCCGGCGCTGGCGTGAAGGGCGGTTACAGCCACGGTGCCACGGACGACTACGGCTTTTACGCCGAGCAAAACAAGATGCATATCCACGACGTCCACGCCACGCTGCTGCATCTGCTGGGCATCGACCACGAAAAACTCACCCACCGCCACGCCGGCCGCGACTTTCGGCTGACCGATGTGTCCGGGAATGTGGCGAAGGAAATATTGGCGTGAACATAAAGAAATTTCTCTGGGTCTTTGTTAGCCCAGCACTCTTCGCCGCCTCGCCGCAATACAAGTCACCCGACATCACCATTCTGGCGGCCTCGGCGGATGAACCGGTTTTGGAAATATTCTCGCTGGCGAAGGCGAATGACTATCTTGAAAAAGGCGCGCTGGCGTGGACGCGCAAGCGCGGCTGTGTCACGTGTCATACGACGGGCACGTACATGCAAATTCGGCCGATGTTGACCCCCGTGCTAGGCAAACCCACGGAGGAGATACGCGAACTGTTCACGGGCGAACTGTCGAAATTCCAAAAACTCACCCCCCCCACGCAGCAAAAGGGCACAAAGCCGGCGGAGATAATTTATACCGCGGCGGGCTTGGCGGAATGGGACCGGCACGTGACCGGCAAGCTCTCGAAGGAAACCGGAGCGGCACTGGAACTCATGCTCCGCATCCAACAAAAGAACGGCGCGTGGGGTTCGCTGGATTGCTGGCCGCCGTTTGAATCGAGCGCGTTTCAGGAAGCCACCGTGGCGGCGATGGCCGTGGCAACTGCGCCGGGTTGGCGTGGCGGATTGAAGGATCCGAAGACCAAGGCCAGCATCGCCTCTCTGCAAAAATACCTGCGCGAAACTGAACCGCCCCACGACTACGGCGGCGTGGTGGTACTGTGGGCGGCCACGCGTATGCCGGATTTATTGCCAAAAGCGCGCCAGCAAAAACTCATCGAAATGCTGTGGAGCCATCAACGCGACGATGGCGGCTGGGCCATTCGCACTTTTTCCACGCCGGAAAAATGGGCCAGCGGCAATCGCGCAAAAAAACTGCGAGCCGAACCTGAATTCAAAAATCCACCCAGCGATGGCCATATGACCGGCCTTGCCATTTTGGTGCTGCGCGAAGCAGGCGTGCCCGCAAAGGATGCGCGTTTGCAAAAGGCCGTGCGGTGGCTGCTCGCCAACCAACGCGCCAGCGGACGGTGGTGGACGCGCTCGCTCAACACCGACAAGTATCATTACATCACATACAGCAGTACGGCGTACGCGCTGCTCGCGCTGATGAAATGCGGGGCGATTGGGAATGAGTCCCGATAGCAAACGACTCATATTTTTTCACGGCGAAGTTTTCTTTTGCGCCAAGGTATGCTAGGCTGCGCGGATGCTGATTGGACAAAAAGTTAACGATGCATTGAACGAACAGATCGGGTACGAATTTTCTGCCTCACTGCAGTACGTGGCGATTGCGGCGTATTTCGAAGGGGAGGGCTTGGTTGAACTAGCGGATTTATTTCACCAGCAATCTGATGAGGAACGCGATCATGCGATGCGAATTGTAAAATACGTTATCGATGCGGGCGGCAAGTTGTTAATCCCGGCCATCCCGGCACCCCGCGCGGAATTCACTGATGCCTGCGATGCAATCGGGCTTTCGCTAAAATCGGAGCAGACGGTGACTCAGCAAATTAACAGCCTCGTAAACCTCGCTATTTCGGAGGGCGACCACATCACCCAAAACATGCTCACTTGGTTTGTGGCGGAGCAATTGGAGGAAGTTTCGAGCATGGATACTTTGCTGAGTGTGGCCAAGCGCGCCAATGATAATTTATTGTACGTAGAGGAATATGTGGCGCGTCACAAACAATCGTTGCTGGGTAAAAGCAGCTCAAAATAGTTTTCGCTGAAAGATAAAGCGTGGGGATTTCCGCCCGCCAATTTGAGCAGTTGCAAAAACGCGTGAGTGGCAAAAAGGCTGTTGCCCCTCAAGACGCCGCTGATCATTCGCTCATTCTAGGAGTAGATCCGTCACTGCGCGGAACAGGGTTTGGGGTTATTCGGTTGGGAAAAAAAAATCCTGTGACGCTTGCTCAAGGAACGATTCAATGCCCTGCGAAATGGAGCCGAACCGAATGTCTTGTGGCTATTTCGAAAACATTGCGCGAAGTGATTAGCGCGCATCGGCCGACGGTGTGCGCGATTGAGGGTTTGTTTTATGCGCAAAACCCGAAGACCGCGCTGATTATGGGCGAGGCGCGTGGGGCGGCGATGGCGGCCATCGCAGAGGGTGGACTGGAGATTTTTGAGATCGCGCCGCGCAAGGTAAAGCAGTCCATCGTGGGTCACGGCAACGCGCAAAAAATCGCCGTGGCCAAGATGGTGCAGCGGATGTTGGCGCTCGATGAATTGCCCGCGCCCGATGCCGCCGATGCGCTGGCGTTGGCGCTTGCTTACTCCCATTTGAACAAACGTTTTGCCCTCAACCCCACGCAGAAACTATAACCGCCGCGGATGATTTCATTTCTCAAAGGTAAACTGGCCGAGGCGCTGCCCACGCAGGTAGTCATCGATGTGAACGGCGTGGGCTACGAAGTGCTCATCCCGTTGTCGTCATTCGACAAGCTGCCGCTGCCCGGCGGCGAGGTGATGCTGCTCACGCACTTGGCCATCCGCGATGATGCGCACGTGCTGTACGGCTTCAGCACCGAGACTGAGCGCGACCTTTTCCGATTGCTCATCCGCCACGTGAGCGGCATTGGGCCGAAACTGGCGGTGAAGGTTTTGAGTGGTACCACGCCAACATCCTTTCGCGCGGCTGTTGCCCACGGCGATGTGAAAGCTCTTTCGTGCATCAGCGGGGTTGGCAAAAAAACCGCCGAACGCATTGTGGTGGAATTGAAAGATAAACTCGGCGAAGATGCCTCGCTGGATCCAAACTTCCCTCAAAACGCCGATGACCAAAAAATGGCCGACGCCATCTCCGCGCTCATCGCGCTCGGCTCCAAGCCGAAGGACGCGCAGGATTCCATCCGCGCCGCCATCACGATGCTGGGCCCGAACCAGCCGGTGGATGCGCTGGTACGCGCCGCGTTGCAAAAAGGTAAATGACCACACCCGCCCGAAAATCCGGAGTGGTGGTTCCGCAAACCCTGCGCTGGCACGGCGCGCTGGCGGCTGCGGCGGCCCTTAGCGTCACGCGGCTGTTTGACAGCACTTGGCGACTGAAACTCGAGAACGCCTCCGATACCTTGGCGGCGATTGGAAACCGGCAGGTAATCTTCAGCCTGTGGCACAACCGTTTGCTACTGGCGCCTCCGGCGTACCGGAAATTTTTTCTCGCCCGCCAACCGCACCGCCGTTTGGCTGCGTTGGTGAGTGCGAGTAAAGACGGCGCCATTCTCGCGCGGGTGATGGAGTATCACGGCATACAGCCGGTGCTCGGCTCCTCCAGCCGACGCGGCGCACAAGCGTTGCGCGAACTCAATTCGTGGGCAAAACGCGGCTACGACTTTGCCATCACCCCCGACGGCCCGCGCGGCCCGCGCTATGAGGTGCAGCCCGGCGCGGTCATGCTCGCGCAAATCACCGGCCTCCCCATCGTGCCCGCCTCGGCGACGGTTGAGTGGAAAAAAGAATTTAACAGCTGGGATGCATTCAAATTGCCGTTCCCCTTTTCGCGCTGCAATATTCGCATCGGTGAAATGGTGCACGTGCCGCGCGACGCGGATAATATAGAACGCGAAGCGGCCCGCCGGACATTACAGGAACGGATGGATGCGTTGACGGAAGACTGAAAGGAAGCAACGGGTTGACTTTTACTCAAGCTGCTCCTGAAATGCCTCGAATTTTTCTTTCACAGATTTCACGTATTCTTTGGTTGTTGGGAAATCGATATTTTCAATAAAGGCGGCGCTGTTGGTTTCCGCTGCGTCGTTGTTCCACTTCAGCACATTCGAGCGACCGGCATTGTAATCGGCCAGCGCATAAGCGACTGGATCGTCGGTGTGTTGATAGCGGTCGATGAGTTTGTGCAAATACCACGCGCCGCAGAGGGTGTTGCTGGTGGAGTTTAGCAAATGGGCGTGATGAAAATCGCTAATGCCCGCCGCCTCAGCCCATTCGCCGGCGGCGGCGGCGCGGATTTGCATCAGGCCCAGCTCGCCCGAGGTGCCGCGCGCGTCGGCATCGAACCGGCTCTCGCGCCACACCACGGCTTTCACGAGCGCGGGGGCCACATCGTAATGCTCGGCGGCGGCGCGAATCACCGCGTCCTGACTGCGCGCCAGTCGGTAGCCCTGCCACCACCACAAAATGACGGCGTCTATCACCAGCACGATCAAAATAATAAGCCAAATCCTCAGCTTCACGGGATGATTTTAGGCGAAGCATGGCGCGGCGTCGAGGTCTGTTAATTCATTGGGCTCGCCCCCGCCACGCGGCGAGGCAAAGCTGCTGGCGTGGTCGCACGCGTGACACTGGAAATTGCCTTGCGCAGGGAATTCGATTACCTCATCCCGCCGGAATTCGCCGGACGCGTTGAGGTGGGCACGCGCGTGAAAGTGCCCTTCGGACGGCGGCAGGTGCTCGGCTGCGTGACAGCGCTGGCGGAGTCCTCCACATTCGAAACGCTCAAACCCATTCTCAAAGTCATCGGCGCGCAATCGCTGGTCACCCCACGCGTGCTGGAGCTGGCGCGTTGGATGGCCGATTATTATTGCTGCGCGCCCGAAACCGCCCTCAAAAGCGTGCTGCCCGATGCCATTCGCAAGGAACAAGATGGCTGGCGCGAACGCCTCTTTGCGCGCGTGATGCCCGGCGCGGACGGCATTGACGCGTTGACCAAACGGCAAACGGAAATCTATCACGTCATCAAGGAGCACCGCTCCATTGCGTTGCAGGAATTGCTGCGCCTCACCGGCACCACCGCCCAAACCGTCCGCAAGCTCGAAGACAAAAACCTCATCGAAATCGCCCCGCAAATCACCGAGCGCGATCCTTACGCCAACGAACAATTCATCCCTACCACGCCATTGAAACTCAACCCCGAGCAGGCGAAGGCGTTGGAAAAGATTAGGGTGGAAAGTGGGAGGGTTTTTCTTTTGCACGGCGTTACGGGGAGCGGGAAAACGGAGGTTTATTTGCAGGCAATTGCGCGGGCTTTGGAGGAGGGGAAAGGGGCCATCGTGCTGGTGCCGGAAATTTCGCTAACGCCGCAGACGGTGGAGCGCTTTAAGGCGCGATTTAGCAGCGGGCCGTTGCAGACTTTGGTGGCGGTGCTGCACAGTCATCTTTCCGCAGGCGAACGCCACGATGAATGGCACAAGATTCGGCAGGGTCGCGCAAAGATTGTCATCGGCGCTCGCTCGGCCATCTTTGCACCGGTGGAGCCGCTGGGGCTCATCATTGTGGACGAGGAACACGAGCATTCTTACAAACAAGGAGAAGCTCCGCGCTATCACGCGCGCGATGTGGCCGTGGTGCGCGGCCAGCGCGAGGGGGCGACGGTGGTGCTCGGCTCGGCCACGCCTTCACTGGAAAGTTATCACAACGCCAAGCGCGGCAAATACACGCTGCTCAAAATGCCGAGCCGCGTGGATGACAAACGAATGCCGCTCGTGCGCGTGCTGGATATGCGCACGGAAAAATCCAAGGGTGACAAAGGGCCGCCGATTTTTTCGCAGCGCCTCAAGGACGCCATTCACCATCGGCTCGAGGCGGGCGAGCAAACCATTTTGTTTCTCAATCGGCGCGGCTTTGCCACTTCGATGCAGTGCCCCGATTGCGGGCTCGTGGCCGAGTGCCCAAATTGCAGTCTGTCACTCACGTACCATCGGCACGAGCAATCGCTCCGTTGTCATATTTGCGGCCACCGCGACCACGCGCCGCAGCGTTGTCCGAATGAGAAATGCCGCTCGCCCAAGATTCGGTTTCACGGGCTCGGCACGGAAAAGGTGGAGGACGTTTTGCGCAAACTCTTTCCCAAAGCAAACGTGTGCCGAATGGATTCCGACGCGCTCAAGCGCAAGGACGATTTCCGCCGCATCCTCGGAGACTTTCAGCGCGGCAAAATTGACATTCTCGTTGGCACGCAAATGATTGCCAAAGGCCTGCACTTCCCGCGCGTCACGCTGGTGGGCATTGTGTATGCGGACACCAGTTTGCACCTCGCTGATTTCCGTGCGGGCGAGCGCACCTTCCAACTGCTCACCCAAGTAGCCGGCCGCGCGGGCCGTGGTGATGTGGAAGGCGAAGTGGTGGTGCAGACTTTTTCGCCCGTGCATCCGGCCGTCCAGTTTGCGCGCCGCCACGATTTCGAGGGCTACTTCGAGGCCGAGATGGAATTTCGCGAGCAGCTTTTGTATCCGCCGTTCACGCGCGCGGCGTTGCTCACCATTCGCGGGCGCAATGAAGACAAGGTGAAATTCTCCGCCGACCACATCAAACGCGAGTTGGAAAAACTCATCCCGAAATTGCCCGACCTCGTCATCGCCGGCCCCGCGCCCGCGCCATTGTTGCGTGCGGAAAATTTTTATCGCTATCAAATCATGCTGCGCCTCGGCAAAATGAGCGCGCTGAGCCGCCACCTCGCCCTCATCGACACCCAGCTGACCTTGCCCGACGACGTAGCCTTGACCATCGACATCGACCCCGTAAATCTTTCGTGATGGCCAACGCGCCCGACCAACCCAGCGTGCTGCTGCTCATCCCCGCTTACAACGAGGAGGAACGCATTGGTCCCGTGCTGCGCGATTATGCGGAGTATTTTCGGGAAAATTACGCGGGCGAATTCCGCGCCGTGGTGGTACTCAACGGCTGCCGCGATGACACCTTGGGCGTGGTAAAAAAAATTGCCGAGGAATTCCACGAGATTGAGCCGTTGAATTTTGACGAACCCATTGGAAAAGGCGGCGCGCTCATCGAAGGCTTCAAACGTGCCGCCGAGGCCAAGGCGGTGCTGACCGGTTATGTGGATGCCGACGGCGCCACGCCGGCGAGTGCGTTTCACGAATTGGCCACGCGCTGCGCGGCGGGCGAAGCCGATTGCGTGATCGGCTCGCGCTGGTTACCCGGCTCGGTTTTGCACCAAAGCCAATCGCCGTTGCGGCGGGTGTTTAGTCGCGGGTTTCACACGATTGTGTCGGCGCTTTTTTGGATGGGCATTCGCGACACGCAATGCCCCGCCAAAGTGATGCGCCGCGAGGCGTTGGAAGATGTTTTGGAAACGCTGCGCATTGCCGACCTTGCGTTTGACGTAAACCTGCTTTTCTCACTGCGCCGCGCGGGGCACACAGTGAAAGAGGTGCCCATCGAATGGACGGATCAACTCGGCTCCAAGGTCACCGCCAATCTTTGGCGGTTATCGCTTGTTATGTTTCTTTCCGTGGTGCGGTTGCGATTGGTGCACTCACCGTTTTACAAATGGCTACGGCCGTTGCGTCCGCTGGAAACTTGGCTGTACCTTAAACTCAATGCGCCTCCGCCTCGTTCGGCTCGTGGCGGTAGTGGAGCCAAGTGAAGATGCACGCCACGGCGAGGAAAGCGAGATTGCCCGCGCCAATGGTTTTCGTAACGCCGAGGTACGCGTGCACATTGAAATCCGCTGTTTGCGCGACCAACCCCGGCGCGGCTTGCACCAAGGCAATAGTGTAGCCCGCGCACACCAACGGCAGCGCATACGCCACGGCATAGTCGCTGCGGGCGAGGAGGTTATTCACCAGCACCACGCCCAGCGCCAGCGGCACCATCGCCCAAATGAACCACGTGACCAATGGGGCCACGACGAAATATGATTTGTCGTACATTATTTTCAACGGCAATTCCGGCACCAGCAAGCCAAGCACCCCCGCCACCACGCACAAGACGGCGGTGAGCAGTAGCGTGAGCTTCAGCACGTCGGTTGGTTTTTGCTCCGCGCGACTGCGCACAATTTTTGGAAACATCACCATCACCATTGGGCCCACGAAAAAAATCAGCGCGCGGCCAATCATTCCAGCCGCCGCGTAATAGCCAGTTTGTTCTCCGTCAAAAAACCACTGCACCACAATCATGTCCACGCTCATCATATAAATCACCGCGCCACCGCCAAGCGACAGGGGGATGAAGCGCCGCACCAAATCGCGCCAGTTGACTTGTGTAACACACGGCAGCCATTCGCAGGGTGCGAGCGAGGGCAATCCCGAAGTGGCGACTGCAATAAGGAAAGCGCACGCGAACCCAAGCCCCACACCCACCATGCCGTTGAGTGCCGAGGAGCCATACGAATGGACCAATCCGGCCGCCGCGGCCAAGCGAACCACGCCCAGCGAGAGCATCGCCCAACCGAGCCAGAAAAATCGCTGACGCCCCTGCAGCACCCCGTACACCATCGGCAACAACAGCGCGAACACGCCCGAGGCAAGGGTAACCGACAACACGTTGAGCGACGGCAGTTTCATCGAAGCCGCCAGTGCGTTGCCTTTGAAATACACCCACGCGAACGCCACCACCGCCAACGCAAATACAACGGTGCCGATGGCGATTTGCTCGCGCGCGAGGCGCTTGTGATCGTCGTCCGTCTTCGCCTCCGCCGCTTTATGCGTGAAGACGGCTTGCAAACCGATGGCCGGAATGGCGATGAGGTTGAGCAACTGCAGCATCGCGGTGAACGCGCCATACTCGGCCTTAGCGTCTTTGATGAACGGGTGAACCGCGTACGAAGTGAGGCCGGCGATGCCGGTGGCGAGGGCGAGCCAGCCGCTTTGGCGCAGGAAGGCGAGTTTGGATTCCTCGGCGGCCATCAGTTTTGTTTACCTCCCTTGCGACCGACGAGATTGGTGTAACGCCGGCCTTGATGGCGGGCGATTAAATCGACGTCATCCGTAAGTTTAATGAGTTCGCCGTCGGCCCTTAACTCGTGCAGCGTGAGGCCGAGGTCGCGGAGGGAATTGAGAAATTCCTGTGAGTCGCCGCCTGCATCGCGAATCCCTTTGGGCCAAAACTCGGTGAGCAGCGTGAGGTTCGGCGAGCGCGTGATGGTATCGCGCAAACCGGCGATGACTTTGGGTTCGTAGCCTTGCACATCGATTTTGATGAGATCGACGGTGTTGATTTTGTTTTCGGCAAGTAACGCATCTGTGGCCACGGCTTTCACTTCGACTTGCGGGCGGGATTCGCCTGGCGCGTACAGGCGATTGTCGCCGCGGTTATCAGCGGAAATGTAAAGCGGCAACGTGGCCGGCGCGTCGGAGGCGGCCACGGGAAAGGCTTGCACGTTTTCTGTGCCGTTGGCGGCGATGGTTTGCTCGAGGTATTTGAAGCTCTCAGGATCAGGCTCCAGCGCGATGATTTTTCCGGTGGGCCCAACGGCGCGCGCGGCGAGGGCGGTGTAGTAGCCGACGTTCGCGCCCACATCGAGAAAGGTCATCCCTTTTCGACAAGCCGTTTGGAAAAATTTGGTCTCCGCCTTTTCGTACACGCCAAAGTGCAGTGCGCCGGAGACGACGGGGTCATCAGGATTGAGCACCACCACCGCTTCACCAAAGTTGACCTGCGCCGGCAACAGCTGCCGAATGGCCCAATTCGCCAGCGGCCGCAACGGCCAAGGACGGAGCAAATAACAGTAAACAAACTCAGCAAGCATTGTCAGACGGTTTGCTGGCGAAACCACTCGATGAAGCGTGGGATGCCGTCTTCGATTTTTGTTTGCGGATTGTAGCCAAGGAGGCGCTGCGCTTTTTCGATGTTGGCAAAGGTGATGGGCACATCGCCGGG